>NZ_JBBIAB010000012.1 GCF_039634785.1 Tistrella mobilis
GTCATACTCGCCGATGTCGAGGCGTTCGATGCTGCCGGTGGTTTTGACGGCGAAGCGGGTGCTCCAGGCATCGCCTGTGAGCCGGATGGTGTCGGTGCCGGCGCCGCCGAGATAGGTGTCGATACCGAAGCTGCCTGAGACGATCATGACATCGTCCCCCGTGCCACCATCCATCCTATCGTTGCCGCTGCCGCCGACCAGCTGGTCGTTGCCACTCTCACCGGAGAGCACGTCGTCGCCGCTCCGGCCGTCGAGAATGTCGTTGCCCGCCCGACCCTGGATCAGGTCGTGGCCTGTGGTGCCGGTGATGCGGTCTGCGCCGACCCCGCCGGTGAAGTTTGCCATGGTGAAATGCCTCGAAAGATCATGTCGGTCATCGGGACACGAGGCGTATGCGCCATGGCTGCCGGGGTGCGGAAGAATTGCGGGCCGAGGGCGATCCGACGCTCATCCGGCATGATGACGGCGCCGGATGAGCGGATGGTAACTCTGGTGTGTTTCTGTTTAAAGATGCTATCTGTGGTTATGGGTCGGCAGACGTGGCCGATCCGCCGAGGGCCTGGTAAAGCGTGATCATCGCCCGGATCTCTTCCAGCCGGTTTTCAAGCAGGTTGAGTTCGGCCGTGCGGCGGGTTTCCTGGGAGTCCAGCCAGGACTGGAGGTCGACGGCCCCCGCCCGGTAGCGGGTTTCGTAGATCTGCTCGGCCGCGCGGGCGGCCTCGAGCGCGGCCTGAAGGCGCAGGTCGCGTTCGGCGCGGCGCTGGCGCGCCGACAGGGCGTTTTCGGTGTCGGCGAAAGCCTGGTAGAGGGTCTGGCGGAAATTGACCACCGCGGCCTCGTAATCGGCTTCGGAGGTGCGGATGGTCAGGTCGCGCTCGGTCCAGTTCAGGAAGGGCAGGGTAAGGCCCAGGCCAAGCGTCGCCACCGGGTTGGCGAGCAGGTCGCGCAGTGCGACGCTGCTGCCGCCCAGGCTGCCGGTCAGCGAGAAGGTCGGCAGATAGCTGGCGCGGGTGGCGTCGATATCGGCGAGATTGGCACGCAGCCTGAGTTCCGCCGCCCGGATGTCGGGCCGGCGGGCCAGCACGCCCGCCGGCAGCCCGGCCGGGATCGCCGGGAGCATGCCGTCCGGCAGGCGGTCGCGGGCCAGATCCACCGGCTGGGGCGGGGCATCGAACAGGATCGACAGCGCGTTGTCGTTCTCCACCTGGCTTTGCAGGATCAGCAGCCGCGCGGCTTCCTGCGATTCGACATTCTGCCGGGCCTGGAGCCGGTCGAGATCGGAGACCGCACCCGCCCGCCAGCGCACATCGACGATGTCGGCGATCCGGCGCGCATAGTCCAGACTGGCATCGGCCAGGGCCAGGCGCTGGGTGAGATAGACATGGGTCCAGTAAAGCTCGGCCGTGGTGGCGGCCAGGCTGAGGGCGGTCGCCTGCCGGTCCTGTTCGGTGGCGGCGGCCTCGAAGCGGGCGGCGTCGAGCGTGCGCCCCAGCCGGCCCCAGAGGTCCAGCTCCCAGCTGACCGTGAGGTTGGTGGAATAGCTGGTGGCGCTGGTGTCGTCGGCGAGTTCCCGGTCGCGTGAGACCTGGGTGGACGAGCCGAGCCGGGGCAGGGTGTCGTCTTCCGCCAGCCCCGCCTGAAGCTGGGCCCGGCGTACCGCGATCGCCGCGGCGGCAAGGTCGTTGTTGCGGGCGAAGGCCCGGTCGATCAGCCGGTCGAGTTCGGGTTCCTGGAACACCGTCCACCAGGCATCGGCCTTGACCGATGCGGCATCGAGGGTTCTGGGCAGGGCCCGGTCGGCGGAACTGCCCTGTTGCCAGCCGGCCGGAAGCTGAAGGGCCGGCCGGTCGTAGGGCGTTTCCATCAGACCGCCGCAGCCCGAGAGGGCGGTGGCGACCATAAGGGCGAGGGAGATGCGGAGAGGGGACATGGACGTCATTCCCGCGCCAGGGCCTCGACCGGATCCAGCCGTGCGGCGGAGCGGGCGGGCAGGAAACCGAAGATGATGCCGATCAGGGTGGAGCAGGCGAAAGCCGCGATGATCGAGGTGCCGGAATAGATCATGGCCACGCCGTTCTGCTCCAGCAGGGCGCCGATGCCGAAGGCGAGGCCGACGCCCAGCGCACCGCCCAGCAGGCAGACCAGCACCGCCTCGATCAGGAACTGGCGCAGGATGTCGCCCTGACGCGCGCCCACCGCCATGCGCACGCCGATCTCACGCGTCCGCTCGGTAACCGAGACCAGCATGATGTTCATCACGCCGATGCCGCCGACGATCAGCGAGATGAGCGCGATCATCGAGACCAGCAGGGTCATGGTCTGGGTGGTGCTCTCGATCGTCTGGCGGATGGTGTCGGTGTTCATCATGAAGAAGTCCCGCACGCCGTGGCGTCGGGTCAGCAGCGCCTGGATGTTGCGCTCGGCCACGTCGCTGGCCACCTCGTCGGAGACGCGGACGGTGATCCGCTGCAGATAGTTCTGGCCCAGCACCCGGTTCATCGCGGTGGTGTAGGGGATCCAGACATTGAGCGCATCCGAGCTGCCGAAAGCGCTGTCCTGGGTGTTGGCGACCCCGATCACCCGCACCGGCACGGTGCCGAGGAAGATGACTTCGCCGATCGGGTCGACACCATGCTTGAACACCTCGTCGCGGGTCTTGGTGTCGATCACCGCTTCCTGGGCGCGGCGTTCGACACTGGTGTCGTTGAAGATCTGGCCGTCGGCCATGGTATAGCCGCGCACCCGGAAGAATTGCGGCCCGACGCCCGAGATCGAGGCGGTGAGCGAGACATTGCCGTAGCGCAGCGTCGCCGAACTGGAGACCTGGGGGGTGACGCTGTCGACATAGGGCTGGCTTGCCAGCGCCTCGGCATCCGACGGCAGCAGGGTGCGTACCCGGCCGGCGCGCATGTCGCCGAAGCTTTCGCCCGGCATGACATCGATGGTGTTGGTGCCGATCGACGAGATGCTTTTCAGGATTTCCTGCTGCGAGCCTTCGCCGAGGGCCACCACCGAGACCACCGAGGCGATGCCGATGATGATGCCGAGCATGGTGAGGAAGGTGCGCAGGCGATGAGCCACCATCGCCCGCAGGGCCATGCGGAAGGCTTCGAGATGACGGGCGATGCCGAAACCGCCGCGCCGCCCGGCCGGTGCCAGGCGGTCGCCGGTGGGCGCACCGGCATCTTCCTTGCGGCGGTCGGCGATGATCCGGCCGTCGCTGATCTCGATGATCCGGTCGGCGATCGCCGCCACCTTGGCATCGTGGGTCACGATGATGATCGTGTGGCCCTGCTGATGCAGTTCGCCCAGCAGCTTCAGCATCTCTTCGCCGCTGCGGCTGTCGAGCGCGCCGGTGGGCTCGTCGGCCAGGATCACCCGGCCGCCGTTCATCAGCGCGCGGGCGACGCTGACCCGCTGCTGCTGGCCGCCCGACAGCTGGCTTGGCCGGTGGCCGGTGCGGTCGCCGAGCCCCAGCCGACCCAGCAGTTCCAGCGCCCGCTCCCGCCGGCTGCGCCGGTCGCCGCCGGCATAGACTGCCGGAATCTCGACATTCTCGACCGCCGTCAGCGTCGAGAGCAGGTGGTAGCGCTGGAAGATGAAGCCGAAATGCTCGCGGCGGAGTTCCGCCAGCTCGTCGGGCTCCAGCTCGCGGGTGTCGCGGCCGGCGATGCGATAAGAGCCGGCGCTGGGCCGGTCCAGGCAGCCCAGAATGTTCATCAGCGTCGACTTGCCCGAGCCGGAGGCGCCGATGATGGCGACCATCTCGCCCGCCTCGATGTCGAGGTCGACGTCCTGAAGCACCGCGACCATGCGGTCGCCGGCCGGGAATTCGCGGCGCAGGCCGCGGACCCGGAGCAGGGGTTCCCTGGCTGTATCGGTTCCGGTCACGGGCTCAGAACCCCATCGGGCCACGGGGGCGGCGCGCCTGCATGTTGGTGCCGACGGTGGCGGTGTTGGTGGCGACCACCCGCTCGCCCTCTTCAAGCCCGGTCAGGATCTGGGCCTGAACGTTGTTGTCGATGCCGACCGTCACCTTGCGTGGGGTGATGGTGCCGTCGGCACCCAGCACCTGAACCATATAGCTGCCGTCGGCGGCACGGGTACCGAGCGCGGAGGACGGGATGGTGAGGGCATCAGGGGCCCGGTCGATGATGATCGAGACCTGGGCGGTCATCGAAATCCTGAGTTTGCCGTCGGGATTGGGCACGTCGAACAGCGCATCGTAATAGATCGCCGTGCTGGACGAAGACGACGAACTGCTGGAGGAGGACGAGGAGGTGGTGGAGCTGGAGGTGGTGGCGACCGATTCCGGCGCCGGATAGACCGACCGCAGCTTGCCGGTATAGCGCCGGCCGGGTTCCCCCAGAATGGTGAAATAGACGTCCTGGCCGGGCACGACCCGGGTCACGTCGGCTTCCGAGACCTCGGCGGTGACGGTCATGGTGTCGAGCTGGGCCAGCATCACGATGGTCGGCGCGCTCTGCACCGCGTTCACCGTCTGGCCTTCCTTGGCGACCACGGCCACGATCGTGCCGTCCATGGGTGCCGTGATCCGGGTGTAGCCCAGATCGACCTTGGCCGTGTCGACGGTGATTTCGGCCTGCGCGATCTGGGCTTCCAGCGCGGCGAGTTCGGCCTTTGTGGTGGCGAGCGTCGCCTCGGCGTTTTCGTAATCGGCCCGGGCACCGGCGCGGCCGGCCAGAAGTTCGCGTTCGCGCCTGAAGGCGAGTTCCGCCTGTTTCAGCGCGGCCTGTTTGGCGCGATACTGGGCACGGACATTGGCGAGGGCCGCTTCGGCATTGCGCAGATCGTTCTGCTGGTTGAGCGAATCGATCTCGGCGATCAGGTCGCCGGCCTTGACCTTGTCGCCGACATCGACCGCGAGCGTCTTGATCTGGCCCGAGACCTGGGCGCCGACGCTGACCATGTTGATCGCTTCCAGCGTGCCGTTGGCGAGCACGGTGTCTTCCAGATCCGCCCGGTGGACGGCAACGGTCGGCGGCGGCGCCGGCGGCGCCTCGGGGAAGGCGTAGCGCCAGATGCCGTAGCCGGCAGCGGCGAGGACGAGGAGGAGCACGGGCAGCCGCAGGGCGCGGAGGCGCCGGGCGAAGCCGGAGGCGGGACCGGAGGACGGGGAGGACACGGGATGAACGGCTCGATCCTGGGTGAGGCGGAAGAAGTCGGGCTAGAGCATAACCGAGCGGAAGGCCGCCGTCGGTAAGGCCTGTGTGGATGATACGTAAAACCCCGGTAAAACCGACGCGAGCCCCCTCACGCCCGGTCGCGGACCGGTATATGTTCGGCGCAACGTCATGACGGCACAGAGGGATCCATGTCCGGCCCGCGCATCCTGATGATCGACGACGATGCCGAACTCGGTGCCATGCTGACCGAGTATCTGGCCGGCGAAGGTTTCGACACCACTCTCGTCACCACCGGCGATGCCGGGCTGGAGGCGGCACTCGGCGGCGGTTATGCCGCCGTGCTGCTCGACATCATGCTGCCGCGGATCGGCGGGCTGGACGTGCTGCGCCGGCTGCGCACCGCCAGCCGGGTGCCGGTGATCATGCTCACCGCCCGCGGCGACGATGTCGACCGGGTGGTCGGGCTGGAACTGGGTGCCGACGATTACGTGCCCAAGCCCTGCTATCCGCGCGAACTGGTCGCACGGCTGCGTGCGGTGCTTCGCCGCAGCGAGGCGGCGGCGCTGGTGGCGCCCGCCTCGATCGAGGCGGGGCCGATCCGGCTTGAGACCGAAGCCCGGCGGGTGATCGTGGCCGGCGAGATCGTGGATCTGACCGCCACCGAATTCAATCTGCTGGAACGGCTGATCCGCGCCGGCAACCGGGTGGTGGCCAAGGACGAGCTGTCGCGCGAGGTGCTGGGCCGGCCGCACGAGACCTATGACCGCAGCATCGATGTCCATATGAGCCATCTGCGCCGCAAGCTGGTCGAGCGCGGGGTCGACGAGACCGTGCTGGAAACCGTGCGCGGGGTGGGCTATCGGGTGAACCGTGCATGAGCATACCCGTCCTGGCGGCCGTGAGAGGCCGGCTGTTCTGGAAGATCCTGTTCGGCTTCGGCGTGACCTTCTTCCTGATGGTCGAGACGCTGTGGGTCGCCATGCAGCTGTTCGGCGACCCGCCCCGACCGATCGTGCATCTGTTCGAAGACCGGCTGGCGCCCGTGGAGCTGGCCTCGGCGGCGGCCGCGCTGGAAAGCGGCGGGTTGCCGGCCCTGCACCGTCTGGTCGCCGTCTGGCCCGAGACCGAGCGGGCGGGGCTGGTGGTGCGGCCGGCCGATGCCGGCGCCCTGCCGGACCCGGCGGCCATCCGCCGGGACGACATGCTGATCCGTCATGCCCTGGCGCCCGACGGCACGGTGTGGCAGCTGTCGCGCGATCTGTCGGATCTGCGCATGCCACCCCGCCCGGGCGGGCCGTTTCGGATCCCGCTTGAGATCATTCTGCTGGGGATCGGCGGCGGGCTGGTGTTCAGCACTGCGCTCGCCCGCTATCTGATCCGGCCGATCCTGCGGCTGCGCCGGGGCTTCGACGACATGGCCGGCGGGGATCTCGGCGTGCGGCTGGGCCCGGCGATGGGGCGGCGGCGCGACGAACTGGCCGATCTCGCCCGGGATTTCGACGTCATGGCGGCGCGGCTGGAACAGACGGTGGCGGCGCGTGACCGGCTGCTGCACGACGTCTCTCACGAGCTGCGTTCGCCGCTTGCCCGGCTGCATATGGCGGTGGGGCTGGTGCGCCAGTCGCCCGATCGGGTGGCGGTGACCCTGGACCGGCTGGAGCTTGAAACGGCACGGCTCGACACGCTGGTGGGCGAGCTGCTGACCCTGTCGCGGGTGGAAAACGACGCCCCGCGCCGCGAGGATTATTTCGATCTGCACGGGCTGGTAGCCTCGGTGGTGGCCGATGCCCGGTTCGAGGCCGGGCCCGCCGGGGTGACGGTGGAGAGCCATGTGACGCCGGCGGCAAGCCTTGCGGCCGGCGCGATGCTGATCAAGGGCAGCGCCGAGCTGATGCGCCGGGCGGTGGAGAACATCATCCGCAATGCGCTGAAATTCTCGCCCGCAGGTGGGGTGGTGAGTGTGTCGGTGGATATCGACGCGCGGGCACATCGCCACGTGCTCAGGGTCCGCGACCGGGGGCCGGGGGTGCCGGCGGAGATGCTGGCCACGATCTTCGAGCCCTTCGTGCGCGGCCCCGACGGCAGCCGCAGCCAGGGCTATGGCCTGGGCCTCGCCATCGCCCGGCGCACGGTGGAGGCCCATGGCGGGCGGATCGCCGCCGCCAACCGGACGACGGGCGGGCTGGAGATGACGGTGACGCTGCCCTGGACGATGACCGCCTGACCCCGGGTGCGTGACCGCGGGCGCGTGACCCGTTCGTTAAATGTCATTGCACCGTCATGCGCATGTCATCGCCACCCTATACCTCTTGGCGAATTGGTCGCCCCGGTTCCGGGGGGCCTGTCGTCAATCGGTTCGGGAGCGTGCGTTCCATGACCATCCGTCGCAAGCTGACGATCGGCTTCGCCGTTCTGCTGGTTCTGGCCGTGGCCGGCTTTGGCGCGGCGGTGGTGGCACTGGACCGGGCTGGAACCGGGCTTGCCGCCTATAAGGACGATGTCGGCGCCGCCCGCGCCATGGCCGCGGCCGAAGGTGACCTGGCCGCCGCCGGCGCCGCTGCCGATCTGCTGGTGGCGACGGGCGATCCGGCACGGCTGGAGGCGTTCCGCAGCCATGTCCGCTCGGCCGAAGAGCGGATCGACGCTCTGGGACCGGCGGCGGAGCAGGTGGCGGCCGCAACCCGGGCCTTCGCCCGGGCGGTCGAGGAACTGGCCGAGGTGGAGATCGCCCGTGGCGCGCTGTGGCGGGACCGGATGGAGCCGGCCTTCAGGACCTCGGAAGGCGGGCTGACCGACATCATCCGCGAAAGCTATATCGATCAGGACATCCAGTCGGCCTATCAGGCGGCGGTGATCCAGCGCTTCCTGCTGACGGCGCGGGAAGAAGCGGGCCTGTTCATGGCATCCGGCGACATGGCCCATGCCGACGCGATGGATGCGGCGCTGGCCGAGACCAGGCGGGCGGTGCTGTCGCTGGAACTGAAGATGATGCATCCGGGGCGGCTGGAGACGCTGTCGAAGATTTCCGGCCTGCGCAACGATCTGGCCAAAGGGGCGAAGACCCTGCGCGAGCTGGTGGGGCAGGTCGCCGAACGCCGCACCGAGGCGGTGGAGGTGCTGGGGCCCAGCGCCGCGCAGCTTCTGGCCGACACCCGGCGCAGCCTGACCCAGACCGCCGATGCCCGCGGTGCCGCCGAGGCGGCGGCGACCGCCGATACCCGTTTCGCGATGATCGGGCTGGCCGTGGCGGCGGCGGTTGCGGCCCTGCTTGCCGGGCTGATCATCGGCCGGGCGGTGACGAGGCCGATCGGCGGCATGCGCAAGGTTCTGGCCCGCGCGGCGGAAGGCGATCTGACCGCCGAGCATGACGGCGGCCGGCGCAATGACGAGGTGGGTGCCATGGCCCGCGACCTGGACCATATGCTGGCCCGGCTGCGAGGCGATCTGGGCCGGGTGCGGGATGTCGGCGCCTCGCTGGCGGTGCGGTCGCGCGATCTGGACCGGATGGGTGGCCGGCTGGGCCAGGCCGCCGACCAGACCGAGGGACGCGCGGCCGCCGCCCGCAGCTCTGCCGGCCAGACCATGAACGTGCTGTCGGGGCTGGGATCGATCGCGGAAGAGCTGTCGGCGAGTGCTGCCGCGGCATCGGATGCGGTGCAGCGGATCGTGATGGCCAACCGCAATCTGGACGGCCATGCCCGATCGGTCACCGAGGCGATGCGCGCCGCCGTCGATGAGGGCCGCGAGGTCGGCCGGATCGTCGCCGACGGCGCCGAGGCCGCCCTGGCCGCGACCCGATCGGTCACCCGGCTGGACGAATCGAGCCGGGGCATCGGCTCGGTCAATCAGGTGATCCTGGATATCGCCCAGCAGACCCACATGCTGGCCCTGAACGCGCAGATCGAGGCGGCCCGCGCCGGTGAGGCCGGGCGGGGCTTTGCGGTGGTGGCGGGCGAGGTGAAGCGCCTTGCCGCCCAGTCGGCCGATGCGGCCGAAGAGATCGGGGCCAAGATCGTCGCCAGCCAGGCGGTGGTGGGCGAGGTGGTCGCCGCCATGGCCGATCTGGAAACCCGCATCGGCCGGATCGAGGCCGGCATGGCCCGGATCGCCGAAGCCGTCGGCCGGGCCGATGGTGCGGCGATGGCCATCGCCCAGGCGGTGGCGGAACAGGCGGGGGCGGCCGACGAGATTGCCGGCAGCAGCGCCGAGGTGGCCCGGGCGGCAGGCGAGGTGGCCGAGGCATCCGCCCAGGCCCGCGATGCCGGCGATGCGGTGCTGCGCGAGCTGGAGGCGCTGGGTGCTGCCTCGGCCGAGAACCGCATGGCCGCCCGCACCAGTGCCGTGGCTGCGGCCGAACTGATCGGCGATGCCGACCAGCTGGCCGAGATGGTGGCCGGCTTCCGGATCGACGATCGGGACCTGTCCGCCGCGCCTGTGGCTGCCCAAACCGGGACCGCGGTCGTCGAGACCGCCGCTGCGGTGCAGGAGGTGGTTGAGGTGCAGGACGAGGCATCCGCCGCCCCAGCCGCGCAGATCCCCGCCGGGCGCCCGGTGGTGACCGCAGCCCAGCGCACCCGGCGCAGCAGCGGCCGGCCGATCCCGCTCAAGGCGGCGGCGATGGCCGATCGGGATTGATCCCCGGGCGGCGCGCCGGGGCTTCAGTGCAGCCGATAGCCCTGAAGCAGGGGCTGCGAGCAGAGCTGGTCGATCTGGTGCGCCTCCAGCGTCTTTGAGCGGAACTGTGACGGCACGTCCCGGCCGACCCGCCGGGTGACGCCGGTGAGGGGAACGCCATCGAAGATCGTCTGGTTGGCGATGATCGCCTGCCAGCGGTTGCGCAGGCACAGCCGCCAGGCGATCCGCCCCGCCAGCCGGCCGAAGGCGGCCGGATCGCTGGTATGGATCAGCCGGCCGAAGGGTTCGAACCAGCGTCGGCGCACGGTCTTGAACATGGCATAGACCGGCGGGCCGTCGGGATCTTCGATCGCGACGTGGTGGCAGTCGCGCAGGTCGCGATGGTCCGACAGGATGCGGAGCGAGGCCGGGTCGATCCGGTCCGGCACCAGCCGGTTGCCGACCCGATACTCGGGCCGGCCCAGGCTGGTGGGCAGCGGGTAGAAGGCGACGACGCCGGTTTCCAGATCCTTGAAGCCGAACCGCGCACCGATGTCGTAGACCGTCTGGGTCGGCGTGTGGTTGACGATGGTGCGCTTGCGCATGCCGATCACCGGCAGCAGCAGGTTCAGGCTTTCATCGCGATGGCTGTCGCGGACATACCAGCTGTGGATTTCGCAGAAATCCTGGGGCTGGCCGTCGATCTCGCGGGTGGTGAACAGGGTGCCGAGGAAGCCGGTCACCTCGTTGCCGTCTTCCATCAGGAAGCCGTAATAGCCCTCGTTGCCGCCCCAGACCGGGCGGAACATGCGCCGCCGGGCATCGAGCGGCAGGTTGCGGGCATTCAGGGTCGACGACCGCAGCAGTTTGTAGACCGCAAACATGTCGCTTTCGACCGCGCGCCGGATCCGGACCGCCATGCGCTTGGACCTCCCTTGAGCGAATGCCGGCGCCGGCCGCGGCTCAGCGGACGTCGACGGCGAGCTTGAGACCGAACAGCACCAGCACCCCGCCGGTCACCCGGTCGAGCCAGGCGACCACGGCCCCGCGCCTCAGAACCGAGGCGAGGCTGCGCGTGGCGAGAGTGAGGGCCAGGAACCAGAGCAGGCCCTCGACGGCATGGATGCCGGCGAAAGCGAGGCTCCAGGTGAGCACGTCGCCGCCTGCCGGGATGAATTGCGGCAGGAAGGTGACGTAGAACACGCCGACCTTGGGGTTGAGCAGGTTGGTGAGCAGACCGCGCATGAACCAGCCCTGGCTGCGGCCGCGCGGCATCGCCGCTGCGGCGGTGGCGTCGAGCGCCGCGCCGCCGGTACGGGCGCCGCGGATCATCGAGATGCCCATCCAGATCAGATAGGCGGCCCCCACGATCCTGAGCGCGTCGTAGGCGAGCCTGGACACCGCCAGCACGGCCCCCAGCCCGACCGCGGCGATGGCACCCCAGGCGAGCACGCCCATGCAGATGCCGGCGCCTGCCTGCATGCCGCGCTTCGGCCCTTCGACCGCAGCCGTGCGCAGCACCAGCGCCGTGTCGAGGCCGGGGGTCAGGGTCATCAACAGGGCGGCCAGGGTGAAGGCCAGGGTGGCATCGATCGGCGTCATGCGGGTGGGGCTCCGGGCGGAAAGCGCGAGGGGACCGATCGATGATAGCCGCGACCTCTGACGACAGCACGTCGTTTTGTTGATCAACTGAAAGTAGATATGCCCTACAATCTCCGGCACGTTTTGCAAGGAACGCGACCATCACCGGGGAGGCGTGCCATGACCCTGATCGATCTGCCCGTCACCGGGCGGGCGCCGGAAGCCGCGAGGATGGCGAGTCCGCCGGTCCGGGACCCGGAAGCGGCGGCGGGGCTGCCGCCGCCGCATGCCGTGGCGAGCTTTCTGCATGTCGGCACGGACCGGCTGAACGGGCGGCTGTCACGCGATATCGCCGGCGGCTGGTGTTTCACGGCGGCCGGTGGCCGCCTGCCCGAAACGGTCGCCCGGCGGCTGGCCGATCCGGCGACCGCGGTCGCGACGGTGCCGATGGTCGACCGGCGGCGGCTGCGCCGGCGGCGGCTGGGGCCGCTCAGGATGGCGGTCGCCTCGGTCGATGCCGGGCGGGGCGTGGTGCGGCTGACCGCGGCGCTCTGCGGCCCCGTGGCCGAGCGGCTGCCACGCCCGGCCGAACCGCTGCCGGCGATGCTGGATGGGCGCAGCCTGAACCGGCGGCGGCTGCCGGCCTGTATTACCGCCATCGGCCCCTACGAAGCGGTGGCGGAGGTGACCGGCCCCGCCGCCCTGCTGGTGCCCGGAACCGTGATGACCCTGACGGTGCCGCGGCCCTGGGCCACGCCGTTCCGCCTGCTTGGCCGGATCATCGCGGTAGAGGCGGGCGCGGGCGATGCCGGGGCACGGATCGTGCTGCGCATGGCCGATCCTGCCTCGGTGGACCGGGCGGCGGTGCTGGCCACCTGCACCGCGCCGGGTTTCGGTATCCATGCGCTCTGGACCTATGGGCTGAAGCCCCGTGGGCTGATGCGGCATCTGCGGGTGGTGCCGGTGGCGGGGCTGGCCGACATGGCGACCGTCTACAGGCTGCGGCGGGACGCCAACCAGTTCTATGGCCGCAGGCCCGATGCCCATGACCCGGAGGCCTGGGCCGATCCGCTCGATACCTGCTCGATCCTGTTTCTGGGCCTGCTGGGCGACAAGCCGATCGCCACCGCCCGGCTGGTGGTCAATGGCGGTGACCGGTCCAGAAGCGAATTGCAGGCCCTGGTGCCGGTGCCGGAGGAATTCTGGGAGGGCGGCTTCGTCGAGGTGTCCCGGCTGGTGGTGCATCCGGATTTCCGCGGCAACCGCATCCGCCTCGACATGTTCCGGGAGGTGGAGCGGCTGGCCCTGGGGCTGGGGGTGCGCTATCTGCTGTTCGACGCCATCCCCAAGCTTGCCCCGCTTTACGAGGCGGTGGGCGGCCGCCGGCTGCCGCTGACCAAGAAGCACCAGGACAGCGACGAGATCGAGCAGGTGATGTATGTCGACATGCGCGCGATTCTGGCCCGGGTGAACCGGTTCTCGGCGGTCTGGCTGGCGGGGTTCGGCGGCACGCTGGGCCGGCATCTGGAGATCGCAGGGCGCGAGCCGACCGATGTGATCCTGGGCCCCGCCCGCCGCAGCCCCGCCGCGGCGGTGATCCGCGGCATGGGCCGGCTGCTGGCGCGGACCGGAGGGTGAGAGCCAGTCAGAGGCCGAGGGTCGCGGTGCGCGGGAAGAAGTCCGGCACAACGACCCCGCCGCCCTGGTCGGTGACCGTTTTCCAGACATCCAGACCCAGGGCGAGGTCCAGGATGCCCATGCCGAAGGGGGAGAAGATCCGGGGACGGCTGCGGTCGGGCATGATCCGGCCACGCACCGCATCGGCGATGGTGCCGGCGACGAAACCGCGATCGCCGCGGGCCTTTTCGACCAGATGCAGCGAGGTATCGGCCTTGAGCGCGTGATCGACATCGTCGACCAGGTTCCAGGCCGAGAGGATCACCTCGGGCCCCAGATCACGCAAAGAGATGTGAAGCACGGTCGGGGCATGGGCGAAGAGCCCGGCATCGAGCACATGCGGCCGGCCGGCGGTGGTGGCGAAAATCACCAGATCGGCCTGGCTGATCGCCGCGGCGATGTCGGCGGTGGCCCGGGTGGGGATCCGCCGGCGCAGCCCGATCGCATCGGCGAAGGCCGTCGCGCGGGCGAGGTCGAGATCATGGGCGACCAGTTCGCCCGCCTGCCAGCCGGTGGCGAACAGCATGTCGGTGATGGCGCGCGCGATCGGCCCGGTGCCGATCACCGCCACCTGCCGGGCCCGCTTTTCAGGACCATGGAGCAGTTCGGCCCCCAGCACCGCCGAGGCGGCGGTGCGGGCGGCGCTGATGATCGAGCTTTCCAGGCAGGCGACAGGATAACCGGTCCCGGCATCGTTCAGGACGAGCACGGCCGAGGCACGGTCGATGCCGCGGGCAAGGTTGCCGGGAAAGCTTGCGATCCATTTGATACCCGAGACCGGGTCATCGCCGCCGATCGCCGCCGGCAGGGCGATGATCCGGTCGCCGGGCCGGTCGGGGAAGCGCAGGAAATAGCTGTCGGGATTGACGGTCAGCCCGGCGTCGTGGGCCAGATAGGTGTCGCGCACCAGGGCGACCAGATGATCGGGACGGGCGGCAAGGGCCCGGCGGACGGCCTCGGCACCGATCACGGTGAAGGGGGCCGGCTGAAGCATGCGGTCGGTCATGCGGCAAGGGCCTCGGCAATGTCGGGGGGAAGGTCGGCATAACGGCTGCCGATCCAGGCTGCGTCGTAGAGGGTCGCGGCATAGCGGTCGCCCAGATCGGGCGAGAGTGCGACCACCGTGGCACCGGGCGGGATGGCGCCGGCTGCGGCATGGCGGGCGATGCCGGCCAGCACGGTGCCGGTGGAGGCGCCGATCAGGAAGCCGTGGCGGCGGCGGAAGCGCCAGCAGGCGGTGACGGTTTCGGTCTCGGGCACGATCACCTGTTCGTCCAGCATGGTGGCTTCGAAAAGCGGCGGCTGCTGGCTGGCGCCCAGCCCCGGCAGGTAGCGCCGGCCCGGCGTCTGGCCGAAGGTCACCGACCCGACGCTGTCGACCCCGATCACCCTTGTATCGGGTGCATTGATCCGGAAGTATTCCGCGCAACCCATGGCCGTGCCGGCGGTGCCGACACCGACGAACAGGAAATCCGGCCGGTCGACCCGCCGCCGCACGGCAGGGCCGGTCCAGCGGTGATGGGCCCATTTCGCGGCCGGATTGCCGTATTGATTGGTCCAGACCCAGCCCGAATGGCGGTCGAGCAGGGCGGCGATCCGCCGGAGCCGTGTGCCCAGATAGCCGCCATTCTCGTCGGTTTCGGTCACCGGCTCCATCCGGCCGCCGGTGGCCTCGATCATGTCGCGGGTGGCGGGGGAAATGTTGGGATCCGAGACGCAGACGAACCCATAGCCGAGCGCACGGCAGACGATGCTGAGTGCGAGGCCCAGATTGCCCGACGAGCTTTCGACCACCGTGGCGCCGGGCTTCAGGCGCCCGGATCGTTCCATGTCGGCGATCATCGCGAGCGCGGTCTTGAACTTGATGGACCCTGCGGGGTTCAGCCCTTCGATCTTGAGCAGGATGTCGACACCACCAGCCGCATCGATGCGGACCGGCACAAACACGTCGTCCTGGATCAGGGCTGCGAGGTCTTCTATGTGCATGGCGAACCCTCCGCCGAGGCGCAGGTGGTCGCGGCCGTCCGCGAAGGATGCGCGGACCGTGAGAAAATCATGCCGCGTATTGCGGGCAAGAATATCATTCAATGGTTGATTATCAATCGCCAAACAACCCGGCCCCCGGATGCTGACGACACGGCGTTGCGGCGGAAACCGACAGAATTTGTCTCGTATCGCAATACATAATTTTGATTATCAACCGAGAGTGATTATAATTTACAATCAAAAGTATCGTTATTCAAAAGGTTCAGCCGCGGCTGGGGAGGCGCGCCATGACCCTGATCGATTTGCCCGTCACTGATGCAATGGCCAGGCCCGCGGCAGAGGCGCCGCCACCTGCGCCATCCCCCATGGCGGCGGCCGGATTGTCGCCGCCGCATGCGGTGGCCGTCTGCCTGCATGCCGGGCCGGACCGGCTGAACGGGCGCCTGGTCTGGGATGCCGGGGGCGGCTGGTCCTTCGTGGCGGCCGGCGGGCATCTGCCCGAGGACGTGGCGGGGCGGCTGGCCGATCCGGCCACGGCGGTGGCGGTGGAACCCAGGGTCGACCGGCGTGCGATCCGTCGGCGGCGGCTGGGGCCGCTTCGGCTCGGCTGCCTTTCGGTGGAGGCCGCGCGCGGCATCGTGCGGCTGGATGCCGCGATCCCTGCGCCGGTGGCCGATCAGCTGCCGCGGCCGGCCGAGGCCCTGCCGGCGATGCTGGACGGCCGGAGCCTGAACCGGCGGCGGCTGCCGGCCCTGGTCACGGCCATCGGACCTTATGAGGCGGTGGCGGAGGTGACGGGACCGGCCGCCCTGCTGGTGCCGGGCACGCTGATGACCCTGACCGTGGTGCGGCCCTGGGCCGATCCCTTCCGGCTGCGCAGCCGGATCGTGGCGGTGGAGAGCGGGGCTGAAACCGTGCGCGTCCTGCTGCGCATGGCCGATCCGGCGGCGATCGACCGGGCGGCGGTGCTGGCCGCCTGCACCGCGCCCGGTTTCGGGATCCAGGCGCTCTGGACCCATGGGCTGAAGCCGCGCGGGCTGATGCGGCATCTGCGGGTGGTGCCGGCGGCGGGTGCGGCGGATATGGTGACGGCCCGCGCGCTTCGGCGGGATGCCAACCAGTTCTACGGGCGCCGGCCCGAGGCGCGCGACCCGTCCGACTGGGCGGACCGGCTGGACGGCTCGTCGATCCTGTTTCTGGCCTATCTGGGCGACAAGCCGATCGCCACCGCCCGGCTGGTGGTCAATGGCGGCGACCGGTCGTTGAGCGAGCTGCAGGCCCAGGTGCCGGTGCCGGACAAGTTTTGGGAGGGCGGTTTCGTCGAGGTCTCGCGGCTGGTGGTCCATCCGGATTTCCGCGGCAACCGCATCCGCTATGACCTGTTCCGCGAGGTGGAGCGGCTGAGCCTGTCGATGGGCGTGCGTTTCATGCTGTTCGATGCGATTCCGCGCCTGGTGCCGATGTATCAGGCGGTGGGCGGCAAGCCGTTGCCGCTGACCAAGAAGCACCCGGACAGCGACGAGACCGTCCGGGTGATGTATGTCGACATGCGATCGATCCTGGGCCGGGTGAACCGGTTTTCGGCGGTGTGGCTGGCCGGGTTCGGCAGCACGCTGGGCCGGCATCTGGCGATCGAGGGGCGAGGCCCGACCGATGCCATCCTGGGCCCGAAACGGCGCGGTGTCGGGGCGGCGGTGATCCGCAATATGGGCCGGCTGCTGGCGCGTGCCAGCGGCTGACCTCAGAAGCCCGCCGCCAGCGGCATGGTGCCGGGACCGGCCCGGAAGCGGGTGCCGAGGCGGAAGCGGGTGCCCGGATGGGTGAGGATCGCGAGCGTGACCACGCCGCGATCCACCCAGGTGCGGCGGGTGAGCCTGAGGCAGGGATCGTTGCGGGCGATGCCGAGCCGGGCGGCGATGGCCTTGGGGGCGGCGGTCGCCTCGATCACATGTTCGACATCCGGTGTGGCATGGAGGCCCGACAGATAGGCGGTGGGGGTGATGCGGGTGAAATCCTGGGCCGGATAGTCCGGCGCCAGAACCGGGTTCACCCAGCGCTCTTCATGCTGGATCGGCACGTCGTTTTCGGTGTGCAGCACGATCGAATGCCAGAGCCGGGCCCCTTCGGGCAGGTTCATCTGCCGGGCGAGGGCGGCATCGGCCGTCACCTCGTCCAGCACCTCCACCCGCGCGGCATGGCGATTGCCGCGGGTGGTGATCTCGTCGGCGATCGACCGCAGCTCCACCACCGAAACCCCGGGGCGGCGCTCGGCCACGAAGGTGCCTACCCCCTGAACCCGGGCGAGCAGGCCCTCGTCGGTCAGCTCGCGCAGGGCCCGGTGCACGGTCATCCGGCTGACGCCGAATTCCTCCAGAAGGCGGTTCTCCGACGGCAGCTGGCTGCCTTCGGGCCAGTCGCCCTCGATGACCCGGGCGCGGATCGCCTCTTTGATCCGGCGGTAGAGCGGCTGGGTCATGCGGCGGCTTCCCCTGCAAAGCCCATGCGCGGATCCCGCGGCCGGCCGCCCCGGACGACCTGGATGCAGGGATTGAAGCCGACCATATAGGCCAGTTCGGCCGGTGTGCCGATCCGCCAGAGGGCGAGGTCGGCACGCAGGCCCGGGGCGATGGTGCCGCGATCTTCCAGCCCCAGCGCCCGTGCCGCCACGCGGGTGACGCCGGCCAGCGCCTCTTCGGGCGTCAGGCGGAACAGGGTGCAGGCCATGTTGACCATCAGCAGCAGAGAGGTCACCGGCGAGGTGCCGGGGTTGCAGTCGGTGGAGATGGCAATCGGCACGCCGGCCGCACGCAGTTCCAGGATCGGCGGCAGCTGCTTTTCGCGCAGCATGTAGAAGGCGCCGGGCAGCAGCACCGCCACGGTGCCGGCGGCGGCCATGGCGCGCACGCCGTCGACCCCCAGATATTCCAGATGATCGGCCGACAGGGCACCGAATTCGGCGGCGAGCACCGCGCCCTTCTGGTCGCTCAGCTGTTCGGCATGCAGCTTGACCGGCAGGCCGGCGGCACGGGCCGCATCGAACACCCGGCGGGTCTGGGCGGTGGAGAAGGCGATCCGCTCGCAGAAGGCATCGACCGCATCGGCAAGGCCGGCCTCGGCAGCGGCCGGGATCATCTCGCGCACCACCAGATCGACATAGGCCTCGGCATCGTCGGCGAATTCGGGCGGCAGCGCATGGGCGCCGAGCAGGGTGGTGCGGATCTCGACCGGCCGGCGGGTGCCGAGGGCCCGGGCGGCGCGCAGCATGCGCAGCTCGGTATCGGTTTCGAGGCCGTAGCCCGACTTGATCTCGACCGTGGTCACACCTTCGGCGAGCAGCGCATCCAGCCGGGGCAGGGCATCGGCGATCAGCCGGTCCTGATCGGCGGCGCGGGTGGCGGTGACGGTGGACAGAATGCCGCCGCCGGCCTTCGCAATCTCTTCGTAAGAGGCGCCGTTGAGCCGCAGTTCGAATTCCCGGGCGCGATTGCCGCCATGGACCAGATGGGTATGGCAGTCGATCAGCCCCGGCGTCATCCAGGCGCCGCCGGCATCGATCACCTCGGCCGCCAGCATGTCGGGCAGGCCGGGCAGATCCTGCGCCGGACCGACCCAGGCGATGCGGCCATCCTTCACCGCGACCGCGGCATCGCCGATCGCGCCATAGGGCTCGTCGCCCGGGACCATGGTCGCCACATGCAGGTTCACCCAGATCCGGTCCCAGCGTGTCGCCGTGGTCATGGCCGTCGTCTCCATCTCGGTCGCGTTGAGAACGATCTTGTCAGACTTGTCTAAGCTTGTATAGGCTTGTCTAGGTCGAGACCGGAGCGGAGCCAGATGCAGAGACTGTTCCTGAAGACTGCCCGCCTGCCCGAGGGCTGGGCACGTGATGTTCTGGTCACCATGGATGCGACCGGACGCATCGCCGGCGTCGCGGCCGATGCCGTGCCGCCCGGCGATGCGCTGCGGCTGGACGGCCATGCCGTGCCGGGCATGCCGAACCTGCACGGCCATGCCCATCAGCGCGCCATCGCCGGGTTTGGTGAGCGGGCCGGGGCGGAGGGGGCCGACAGTTTCTGGAGCTGGCGGGCCGCCATGTATCGGGCGCTCGACCGGATGACGCCCGAGGATTTCGAGGCCGTGGCCGCCTGGGGCCAGGTTGAGATGCTGAAGGCGGGCTTCACCGCGCTGGGTGAGTTCCACTACCTGCATCACGATCTGGACGGCAGCCCCTATGCCGACCCTGCGGAGATGAGCCTGCGCGCCGTCGCCGCGGCGCGCGAGACCGGCATCGCGCTGACCATGCTGCCGGTGCTTTATGCCGCATCGGGTTTCGGCGGATTGCCGCCGACCGAGGGCCAGCGCCGTTTCATTCTGGATGCCGATCGCTTCCTGGCCCTGGTCGCGCGGCTGGAGGCCGAAGCCGCGGCCGATCCGCATCTGGTGGTCGGCATCGCCCCGCATTCGCTGCGCGCCGTGCCGCCGGCCCTGCTGGCCGAGGTGCTGGCGGCGCGGCCGAAAGGCCCGGTCCATATCCACATCGCCGAACAGCCGCGCGAGGTGGCCGACTGCCTGGCCGCCACCGGCGCCCGGCCGGTCGACTGGCTGTATGATCATGCCAGGGTCGACGGGCGCTGGTGCCTGGTACATGCGACCCATGTGACGGCGGGCGAGCGCGGCCGGATCGCGCAGAGCGGTGCCGTGGCCGGGCTCTGCCCGGTGACCGAGGCCAATCTGGGCGACGGCATCTTCCCGGCCGAGGCCTTTATGGCCGAGGGCGGCTGCTTCGGCATCGGCACCGACAGCCATGTCTCGATCGGGGTGGCCGAGGAATTGCGGCTGCTGGAATACGGCCAGCGCCTGGTGAGCGGCCGGCGCACCGTGCTGTCTGGCGGCGCCGGCAGATCGACCGGCGAGACGCTGTATCTGACCTCCGCAGCCGGGGGCGCCCGGGCGCTGGGGATTGAGGCCGGGCGCATCGCGCCGGGGGCGCGCGCCGATATCGTGGTGCTGGACGCGGCGGATGCCTCGATGATCGGCCGGCGGCCCGACAGCGTGCTCGACGGCTGGATCTTCGCCGGCAATCGCCCGCTGGTCACCGATGTTTTCGCCGGGGGCCGCCATGTCGTGGCGGGCGGCCGGCATCTCCACGAGGACGCCATCGCCCGCCGCTTCCGGGCCACGCTCGAAAGGCTGCATGCATGACCGAGACCACAGAGACCCTGGTCCTGGCGCCGGGCCGGATCCCGCTCGACGATCTCCGCCGGATCTGGGCGGGGCGGCCGCGTCTGGCGCTGGACGATGCGGCGCCGGCGCGGATGGCGGCCTCGGCCGCGATCGTGGAGCGCATCGCGGCCGGCGAGGAGGCCGTCTACGGCATCAATACCGGCTTCGGCAAGCTGGCGCAGAAGCGCATCGCGGCCGGCGATCTCGCCCGGCTGCAGCGCAATCTGATCCTGTCGCATGCAACCGGCGTCGGGGCACCGCTGGCGGCACCGGTGGTGCGGCTGATCCTGGCGATCAAGGCGGCGAGCCTGGCGGTCGGCGCTTCGGGCGTGCGGGGGGAACTGGTCGAGGCGCTGCTGGCGCTGCACGCGGCCGACATGCTGCCGGTGATCCCGTCCAAGGGCAGTGTCGGCGCCTCGGGCGATCTGGCGCCGCTCGCCCATCTCTGCGGCGTGCTGCTGGGGATCGGCGAGGTGATGGCGGGGGACGAGCGCCTGCCGGCGGCCGAAGGGCTGGCCCGTGCCGGGCTGGCGCCCATCGAACTGGGGGCCAAGGAAGGCCTGGCGCTGATCAACGGCACCCAGGTCTCGACCGCGCTGGCGCTGGACGGGCTGTTCCGGATCGAGCGTTGCTATCGCTCGGCCCTGGTTTCGGGCGCGATCGCGGTCGAGGCGGTGATGGGCAGCCACCGGCCCTTCGACCCGCGCATCCATGCGCTGCGCGGCCAGCCCGGCCAGATCGACGCGGCGGCGGCCTGTCGTGATCTGCTGGCGGCGAGCCCGCTCAACGCCGCCCATCAGGGCCCCGACTGCCACCGGGTGCAGGACCCGTATTCGCTGCGCTGCCAGCCCCAGGTGATGGGGGCGGTGCTGGACCAGATGCGCATGGCCGCCCGCACGCTGACCATCGAGGCCAATGGCGTCACCGACAACCCGCTGGTGATGACCGATACCGGCGAGGTCATCTCGGGCGGCAATTTCCACGCCGAGCCGGTGGCCATGGCCGCCGACCAGCTGGCGATTGCCGCCGCCGAGATCGGCGCGCTGGCGGAGCGGCGGATCGCGATGCTGATCGATGCGTCGATCAGCGGCCTGCCGGCCTTCCTGGTCGCCGATGCCGGGCTGAATTCCGGCTTCATGATCGCCCATGTGACGGCGGCGGCGCTGGCTTCGGAGAACAAGACCCTGGCCCATCCGGCCAGCGTCGACAGCCTGCCGACCTCGGCCAATCAGGAAGACCATGTCAGCATGGCGACCTTTGCCGCCCGGCGGCTGGGCGACATCGCCGACAACGTGTCCGAGATCGTGGGCATCGAACTGCTGGCGGCGGCCCAGGGGCTGGAATTCCACCGGCCGCTCCGCGCGGCGGCCAAGGTTGAAGAGGCGGTGGCGCGGATCCGCGCGGTGGTGCCGTCTTACGACACCGACCGCTATTTTGCGCCGGACCTGACCGCAGCCGGCATGATGGTGCGCGAGGGTCGCTTCTGCGACCTGACCGAGGTGAGCCTGGAGAGGGAGGGCATGGCGGGATGACCGGCGAGACGATGGTGCACGAGGTCTATACCCTCCGCCGCGGCGGCTCGGCCCTGGTGGTGAGCATGCCCCATTGCGGCACGGGGCTGTTCGACGGGCTGGAGGCGCGGCTGACACCCGAGGCGCTGGATCTTGCCGATACCGACTGGCATATCCCCGAACTCTATGACTTTGCGGCGGCGTTCGATGCGACGATCATCGCCGCCCGGCTGTCGCGCTATGTGGTCGACCTGAACCGGCCGTCCTCGGGCGAGAGCCTCTATCCCGGCCAGGCGACCACCGGGCTCTGCCCGACGACGCTGTTCGACGGCCGGCCGCTCTATCTGGCCGGTGCGGAACCGGACGCGGCCGAGATCGCCGGGCGGGTGGCCAGCTATTGGCAGCCCTATCACGCGGCGCTGGCGGCGGAACTGGACCGGGCGAAGGCCGCCCATGGCCGGGCACTGCTCTGGGATGCCCATTCGATCCGGGGCGTGGTGCCGCGGCTGTTCGAGGGACGGCTGCCGGATCTGAACATCGGCACCGCCCACGGCGCAAGCATGAGCCCGGACCGCAGGGCGCGGGTCGCCGCGGCGGCGGAGGCGGCGGCCGGAGCGGCGGGCTATGGCCATGTGGTCGACGGCCGCTTCGTCGGCGGCCATATCACCCGCAGCTATGGCCGCCCGGACCAGGGCGTCGAGGCGATCCAGATGGAGCTGGTCCAGGAGACCTATATGGAGGAGAACGGCCCGCCCTTCAGCTTCCTGCCCGAGCGTGCGGCCCGCATCCGGCCGGTGCTGAAGGCGGTGATGGCGGCCTTCATCGGCTGAGGGCGGCCTTGTCGTATAGGTTGGTAGATTTTAGATAAAATCACGCCCAAAGCGCGATGATCGTCGCAATGGCGACCCTCAGAGACATCGTATTCCTCATTGCTACTGGCCAGTAGGATCACATAATTTTATCGTTATCAAGAGGCTATTTGTATTGTGATCCTAGTGAGTTAGGTTGTTTCACGAAAGCTGGCGATAGCTGGATGGCAGTCATTGAACTGGCGGAAATTGCCATACTGCGACACTAGCGAGTCAGAACTTAAAGCAAATAGCATTGGGTTAGAGGCGTTTCAGATTGGAGGAATTTTCATGGGAATCGAAAGAGAACAGATACAACATTGTGTCGAGATCGTTACCGGCCGCGGGCTAACTGGCAAGCTTCTCGTCGGGGAGCGCGAAATTCGCGCAGAGATATTTTCCTATGATAAGTTCTTTTACATCAAGGGTGATAGTCCTATCCATCTGATCGCGCAGACGGGGGAGACTGTCTCGCTACACGACGTTGTCGTGGTAGGTACATGTGGCGGCCATCCCAGCGCCGTCTATTCTCAATCGTTGATCGCGAACGTTGCAATCGTTGGCCATGATCCTTGGACAGAATCGGACCGCGTGAAGCGCGTCACCTTTTCGGTGACGCACACGATGCCACTCGTTCGCAACAATGAGCGCTTCGAAGGCCTTGGCAGGACGCGTTACCCGAGCGCTGAACATCTCAGCCTCTTTCGCGATAAGGCGAAAGGAATGACACTATGTGCTGGCTACAGCGGCACCTGGAGGCTGGACTTTGATGTACCTAAGGATATTCGGCCGATTTTCGAGATTGAGTTCGATGAGCCGCAAGAAATTAGCTATTATATTCGGCGCGTATATCATTTCGTTTGCTTCCTATCTTTTTGCCTCGGCGTAAAATTGAGGCCACACAACATTATGATCGACCGGCTTTCTCTCGATGAAGCTAGGCAGGTAGAGGAAGATCTCTATCGCCCACCGCATAAAGTTTACTACGTTTGGGCTGAGGCAGAGATCGATTCAGGTGATGTCTGGGGCGGAGCATCCCCCGTTTTGGCCTATGATGAGAAAGAGCTAAACGCCTTTCGCGCATGTCTTATCACGTGGATGGATCGTGAAGCAGAATGGCGCAGCTCTTACGCTATGATGATGTCGAGCTATGCACTTTCAAGGCAAGTTTCAGCGGAACGGCTCATCAATGCGTGCCGCTGGTTCGAGGAGTTGCCGAACGCACGCTCAAAGCCTTCTCTTGCCGAAGAGCATGTTGAAGAAATCGCCGCTGCGGCATCCTTAAAAGCTGTCGAGTTGGGACTTGATGCCGCTCTGCGGGATCGCATCGCGGGCAGTATAAAACGCATTAAGGAAGAAACCGCAGCTGAGCGGTTCACGCGGCTCATTGCGATGGTGGAGGAAAAGTTCGGCAAGGGTGTTCTGCCTGGCGACACACTTAACCACTTGCGTAAAGCGATCCAATTCCGCGGGCGGACAGCGCATGGCCACTTCTACCCCGAGAATGATGCGGACCACCGGGCCTTCTTAAAGGCAACACTCGCTCTGGAGGCGCTTTGCTGCCTACTGACGGCCCATGACCTTCCCATTGCCAAGGCCGGCCTTGAACGCATGCGGGCAAACCCGCCTGTGCGTGACTATTGCAATGCCTATGAGTAAGCAGCCCACAAATCCATCATCTATTCAGAATGCACGCAGAGGGTTCTGTTAACTGGCGAGTGTGCTGCGCTCTTACAAAGCCTGTCAGCGCAATAGCCCTTTTGCGGGATAAAGGAACAGGCTTTCGCCCCCTTTCTCCGGATGTGCAGATCGCTGAGCCAGATCGATTGCCATTTGTTCGTCACGACGTCTTGGCGCCGCCAAAGCCTCGACAACACACATTGAGAAACGACGAGGCACCGTGTTCCCGTGGGAGCATGCCACTGGAACCCTATACTGATCTTGCTATCAAGAAGTCGGTGGCGTTTTGACCTGAGACAGCACCCGGCCGGGGGACATGATGCCGGCCGGGTCGACGACGTCCTTGATCGCGCGCATCAGCCCGACCTCGACCTCGGAGCGATAGCGGGTGAGATCGCCGGTCTTGAGCCGGCCGACGCCGTGTTCGGCCGAGAAGCTGCCGCCCAGCTCGGCCACCAGATCATGCACGGCGGTGGCGACTTCGTGCCACCGGGCCAGGAAATCGGCATCGGTCATGTCGACCGGGCGGCTGACGTTGAAGTGGATATTACCGTCGCCCATGTGGCCGAAGGGGCAGAGCCGGGCGCCGGGGATCAGTTCTTCGACCAGGCGGCCGCCACGGCGGATCAGCGCCGGGATGGCAGAGACCGGCACCGAGACGTCGTGCTTGATGCTGGCGCCCTCGGGCTTCTGGGCCTCGGACAGGCCCTCGCGCAGCGACCAGAAGGCGTTGCGCTGGGTTTCGGACTGGGCGATGGCGGCGTCCTCGATCGCGCCCTCTTCCAGCGCCTCGCCGAGCAGACCTTCCAGCAGATCACCCAGCGGGATGGGGCCGGCCAGTTCGATCAGCACGAACCAGGGCCCGGCGGCATCGGGCAGCGGATCGCCGAGGCCCGGAATGTGGCGGAGGGCGAAGCCCATCGGCGTCGCATTGATCAGCTCGAAGGCTTCGAGCAGGTCGCCCGCATGGGCGCGGGCGCGGGCGAAAAGGTCGAGCGCCGCCTCGGGCGAGCCCATGGCGACGAAGGCCGCCGCCCGGTGGCGCGGCATCGGCACCAGTTCGAGCGCCGCCGCGGTGATGATGCCGAGCGTGCCCTCGGCGCCGGCGAAGAGCTGGCGCAGCGCATAGCCGGTATTGTCCTTGCGCAGCCGGCGCAGCCCGTTCCACACCCGGCCGTCGGGCAGCACCACCTCCAGCCCCAGCACCAGATCGCGCATGCTGCCATAGCGCAGCACATGCACGCCGCCGGCATTGGTGGAGATCAGCCCGCCGATCCGGGCGCTGCCTTCCGAGGCGAGGCTGAGCGGGAACAGCCGGCCGGCCTCTGCCGCTGCGGCCTGAACATCGGCCAGAATGCAACCGGCCTCGGCGACCATGCTGCCGCCTGCGGCATCGACGTCGCGGATCCGGTTCATGCGCGCGAGGCTGATCAGCAGCTCGTCGCCGGTTTCGGTCGGCACGCCGCCGCCGACCAGGCCGGTATTGCCGCCCTGGGGAACCAGCGCGATGCCGGCTTGCGACGCGATCGTCACCACGGCTGCAACCTCTTCCGTGGTTGCAGGCATCACCACGGCGGGGGTCTGGCCCGTCCAGAGGCCGCGCCATTCCTTCAGATGCGGTTCCATCGCCGCCGGATCGTCACGCCAGCCCTTCGGCCCCACCACGGCGCGGATGCGGTCCAGGATCTCGGGAGAGGGGCGGTTGAGCGGTGCGGGCATTGGGGGCGGAGCCTTCCGGGAGGGGGCGGAGCGATCGGGAGAGACGGAGCGATCGGGAGAGGCGGGCGCATGTCAGCCTCTGGCGCAGCGGCACCGGACGGCATAGAGTGCGCGCCATGACGCTGCATCTTCTCAAACTCGCGGTCGGGGTCAACTCGGTCGAACATCTGGCCGAACTCCAGACCGCCCGGCTGGCAGAAGCCCGCGCCGCGGGCCGGCCGCCGCTGCTTGTCCATGTCACCCGCCAGACGCCCAAGGAAACCGCGGCCTTGCTGGATGGCGGCTCGCTCTACTGGGTGATCCGCGGCCTGGTCTCAGCCCGTCAGCGGCTGGTGGCGCTGGAGCCGGTGCAGGGCACGGATGGCGTGCGCCGCTGCGCCCTGGTGCTGGACCCCGACCTGGTCGAGACCGAGACCCAGCCACGCAAGCCGCATCAGGGCTGGCGCTATCTGAAGCCCGAGGATGCCCCCGCCGACCGCCGCAGCGGCAGTGCCGAAGGTGGCGACCCGAAGCTTGCGGCGGAACTCAGAGCCCTCGGTCTGCTTTGAGGACCGGGTCTGCTGTGACGTCTGCCATCGCCTGATCCGCGCGTGCCGGGCGCATGATCGCCCGGTGGGGCAGGGTGACGGTGATGGTGGTGCCGAAGCCGGGCGTGCTGTCGATGGTGAGCCCGCCGCCATGCAGTTCCGCCAGCGCGCGCGACAGCGGCAGGCCGAGGCCGGTGCCGTCATGGCGACGGGTGAGGCTGGAATCGATCTGGCCGAAGCGCGACAGCGCGATCGGGATCTGATCGGCGCTCATCCCGATGCCGGTATCGGCGACCATCATCCGGATGCAGGCCGATTGATCCGGCCCGGGCGGCACATCTTCCAGGATCAGCCGCACCTCGCCGCCGTCGGGGGTGAATTTCACCGCGTTCGACAGCAGGTTCAGCAGGATCTGACGCAGACGGCGGCGGTCGCCGGTGATCATCGGCATCCGCTCCGGCAGGTCGGCGGCAAGGATCACCCCGGCCTTTTCGGCCCGCGGCGCCACCATGCGCAGCGTTTCAGTGGCGAGGCTCGTGGGGTCGACCGGTTCGATGTCGAGCGGCAGACCGGTGGCATCGGCCTTGGCGATGTCGAGCAGATCGTTGATCAGCGACAGCAGATGTTCGGCCGAGGAATGGATGTCGCCGACATATTCCAGATAGCGGGCATGACCGACCGGGCCCAGCATCTGGGTCATTATGATCTCGGAAAAGCCCAGAACCGCATTCAGCGGCGTGCGCAGCTCGTGGCTCATATTGGCGAGGAAGGCGGTTTTGGCGGCATTGGCCCGCTCCGCCTCTTCGACCGCGCGGTCGAGCGCGCGGTTGTGCTCGGCCATGCGGGCGACCAGCCGGCGCATCACGTCCAGCGCCGAGCCGACCCCCAGATAGCGCCCCTGGGCGGTGACCACGAAACCGGCCGAGAAGGCGCCGCCGCCGACGGCGGTGATCTCGGCCCCCAGCGCTTCGATGCCGGTGCCTTCATCGACCACCAGCGGATCCGGCGCCATCAATTCGCGGATCGGGCGGCGGGCATACAGATCGCGGATGAAGGGGCGGGCGAATTCATAGAGCAGATGGGTGCGCCCGACCAGGCCGATCGGCCGTTCCTGGCCATCCACCACCGCCAGGGCGGGCAGGGCCGGATCCCTGAGGAAACGGTCGACCACGTCCATGCAATGGATGGTGGCAGGGATCGGCGCGGCACGCAGCGCAATCGCCCCCGCCCGCCAGTCGCCCGGCGCCGGCAGGTCGCCGACGGCCGCCCCGGCTTCACCCGGTGCGGCGAGCGCAAGCGCAATCAGCCGGTCGAGATCCTGCTCCCTGGATTGCCGCATCATTGTTCCGCCGCTGCGATCGAAAAGATCGCTCACCTTAGAACCTCTCCGTGTCGGGGTGATGACGGCATGACCGGTCAGTCACGAGGCGCGGCCGCACGTCCCAGCCGGTCGGCGAGGGCGGCCAGGATTTCCCCATCGGGGTCGGCGGGGGACACCTGCAGGGGGGCGACCGCAATGCCATCGACATCGAAGCCGTCGGCGGCGCGCAGCAGCGCGTAGAGCCGCCGGGCGGCTTCGCGCGGGCGGGCATCGGCCGACAGCTGCAGCACATGGGCAAAGCCCGGCGGCGGCGGGCCATAGGCGAGCAGCACCTCCCGCTGGCCGGGAAGCGGCGCCGTTGCATCCAGCCGCACCGCATGACCGGGGGCGTAGTGGCTGCCGAGCATGCCGGGCGAGGGCAGGGCCGAGAGGCCGTCATCTGCCGGCAGATCGGCGCCGTCCGCCGGATCGGCCAGATCGTCGGCGCCGAGGGCGGCTCGCAACATCGAGGTGGTGATCGCGCCGGGCCGGAGCACGCGGACCCGTGGCCCTGAAAGGTCGATGACGGTGGATTCGACGCCCACCGGGCAGGGGCCGGCATCCAGCACCGCGGCGATACGCCCGTCCAGATCGGCCAGCACATGATCGGCGGTGGTGGGGCTGACATGGCCCGACCGGTTGGCGCTGGGACCGACCATCGGCACACCCGCCGCCCTGATCAGCGCCCGCGCGGCCGACAGTGCCGGAACCCGGACGGCGACCGTGGGGCCACCGGCGGTGGCGGCATCGGCAATGCGGCAATCCGCCCGGCGCTTCATCACCATGGTCAACGGGCCGGGCCAGAACAGCCCCGCAAGCACCCGCGCCCGATCGTCGGCGCGCGCCACGATCAGCCCCTGTTCGGGATCCGACGCATGGACGATCAACGGGTTGCGGGCCGGCCGACCCTTGGCGGCATAAACCCGGGCGACCGCTGCATCAGAGGTGGCATCGGCACCCAGGCCATAGACGGTCTCGGTCGGGAACGCGACAAGCCGGCCGGCGACGACAAGCGCCGCCGCGTCGTCGATGGCGCGGCGGTCCTCGGCACTGACCGGATCGACCGCAACCTTCAGCCGGCGGGTTGGTTCAGGGGACACGGGCGAAGGGGACACGGGTGCAGAGGTCAGTCCGGCTTGTCGCCGAAGAGCGCCTTCAGATAGGCATGCTGAAGGTCGGCGATGTGGCGCTGAAGATCGGCCAGATCCTGACCGATCATCTCGATGACGGCGAGGTCGTTGTCCATCGACTCGCCGCTTTCCTCGGACCAGTGGTTCGACAGCAGCGTCAACGCGTCATGCGCCGCCCGTTCATGGTGCTTGCTGCCATGCCCGAGGGCATCGATCCGCTCGCGGATGAAGTTGAGGCTCTCTTCGGCGCTGAGCATGTGGTTGTCTCCGCACGAGGGCGGGCACCGGAACCGGCCGGCGCCACAGGGTCGGTATCCGCCGACTATGCCGGTCCGGGGCGCGCGACGCAACCGCGCACGAGGCTTGCGGCCAGCCGTCGCAGAGGTCACGCTTCAGCTCGGATATCGGCGGGTGAGTGCAACGCCGGATGAGGAACGTATCGGGGAGACGGGAGATGATCCTGACCATCGCACAGCAGAAGGGCGGCGCCGGCAAGACGACGCTGGCGGCGCAGCTGGCGGGATGCTGGGCGGCACGTGGCCGCCGGGTGGCGGTGGTGGATATCGACGATCAGGGCAGCCTGGCCCGCTGGGCGGGCTGGCGGGCGGAGCGCAGCCCGAACCGGCCGGCGGTGACCATGCGGGCCCTGTCGGGCTGGCGGCTGGATGGCGAGCTGGCGGGGCTGGGGCGCGAGCATGACGTGGTCATCGTCGACACCCCGCCCGAGGCCGAAAACGATGCCCGCCGCGCGGTGCGTGCCGCCGATCTGGTGCTGGTCCCGGTGCAGCCCAACCCCTTCGATGTAGGGGCGACCCGGCCGACCCTGGACCTGGTGCGGGCCGAGCGGCGGCAGGTGCTGCTGGTGCTGAACCGGGTGGCGCCGCGTGCGCGCCTCGCCCAGGCGATGATCGATGCGGTGGCAGAACTGGGCGCCCCGGTGGCGACCACCCGCTTCGCCAACCGGACGGGCTTTGCGGCCTCGCTGCTCGACGGGCTCGCGGTCTCGGAGACCGAGCCCCGCTCGGCGGCTGCCCAGGAGCTGGAGGCACTTGCCGACGAGATCGAGCGCAGCCTGGGCTGAGCCTTCAATCCTCTGCCGTACTGCCCGGCCGGCGGCGGTCGGGCAGGGCCTCGGCATCGGCTGCCCAGTCGTCCAGGGCATCGACATCGACCGCATCGATCACCCGGCGGGCCAGATCGGGGTAATAGCCGGCGCGGGCCATGGCGGCGATGTCGCGCTGGCGGGTGCCGTCGCGGGCGGCTTCAGGCCGCCAGGGGCCCAGCCGGCGACGGCGGGCATAGGCGATGGCGCCGATCCGGTCGTCGGCGCCGCCTTCATCCTCGGCCATGTCTGAGAGCACGCCCTCGATCCGCGCGGGTTCCAGCCCGCGCAGCGACAGGTCGCGGGCGATGCCGGCGCGGGGCCGGCCGCGATTGCGCAGGCTGCGGGCGCGGAGCCGGGCATAGGCATCGTCATCGACCAGCCCGGCGGCGGCGACCTTGTCCAGCGCCCGGCCCACCATGGTGTCGAGCGTTTCGGGCGGCAGGGCGGCCGCTTCCTGCCAGCGGGTCAGCCGGCTGCGGGCACGGCGTTCCAGATCGGCCCGGCTTGCCGGATGGCGGCCGGCGCTGGCGGTGAGGGCAGAGACCAGGCGGGAAAGCAGGCGGGTGTCGATCTCGCCGGTCATGCGTCCGCCGCCTCGCCGGTGGTCCAGGGACCGCGGGCGAGGAAATGGGGATTGTCGAGCCCCGGCTTGCCATAGGTGAGCGGGGGTCCCGCCAGGGTGTCGACATGACCGCCGGCAGCCAGAAGCACGGCATGGCCGGCGGCGATGTCCCATTCCATGGTGCGACCCAGCCGTGGGTAGAGATCGGCCTCGCCCTCGGCGATCAGGCAGAGTTTCAGGCTGGAGCCGGCCTGGCGGCTGCGCTCCACCTCGTGCGCCGCCAGCCAGTCGCGGGTGCGCGGGTCCAGATGGCTGCGGCTGATCAGAGCCACCGGGCCGTCGGCGGGCACGGGCCGCACCCGGATCGGCCGGCGGCTGCCATCGGCTTCCACCACCACGGCGCCATCGGGACAGCCGGCATAGATCCTGCCGGTGGCCGGCACGCCGACCACGCCCGCAACCGGGCGGCCGTCGACCACCAGGGCGGCGTTGACGGTGAACTCGCCATTGCGCGACAGGAATTCGCGGGTGCCGTCGAGCGGATCGACCAGCCAGAAGGCGGCCGCGGGCGCGCCGGCGGCAAGCTCCGCCTCGGTGACGGCTTCCTCGCTGATCACCGGCAGATCGGGGGTGAGGACGGCGAGCCCCCTGGTCAGCACCTCGTGCGCCGCCAGATCTGCCGCGGTCACCGGGCTTTCATCGGCCTTGGTCCAGCGTTCGACACCGGGGCCGTAGAGCGCCATGATCGCCTCGCCGGCACGGCGCGCAAGATCGACCAGCGCATCGAGCGGCGGCAGGGCGATGCCGGCGTCGGCGCGGTCGGCAGGCAGGTCGGTCGGCACGGGGGCGGGCGGCATGGGGGCGGGGCTCCGGTCTTCAGGGTGCAGGTCGTGCCACCGATCATCCGCGCCCTGCCGGCCGCGGTCAACCGGCAGCGGCCGGTTGCACACGGTCAGATGCCGGCGCCGTCGGACATGGTGTGGATGCCGCATTCGGTCTTGGCCCGGCCCGACCAGCGGCCGCTGCGCAGATCATCGCCCGGCCGGGTGCGGCTGGTGCAGGGGATGCAGCCGATCGAGGCGTAGCCCTGGGACTCCAGCGGATGACGGGGCAGGTCGTGGGCATCGAAATAGCCCAGGATCTGGTCGCGATCCCAGAAGGCGAGCGGGTTGAGCTTCACCCGCCGGCCGTCGCGCTCCACCGGCATCACCTCGGCGCGGCCGCCGCCATGATGGCGCTTCAGCCCCGAAATCCAGCCGTCGACGCGCGAGAGCGCCTTGGCCAGCGGTCGGACCTTGCGGAAGGCGCAACAGGCATCGGGGTTGGTGATCCAGAGCTCGTCTTCCGGATCCTCGCGGGCATGGTCGACCGGATCGGGGGTCTCGGACTGGACATTGCGCAGGCCCAGCCGGTCGATCAGCTGGTCGCGATAGGCCAGCGTCTCGGGGAAAAGCATGCCGGTTTCAAGGAAGATGACCGGCAGGTCGCGGTCGACCCGCGAGACCATGTGCAGCAGCACCGCAGCCTCGGTGCCGAAGGACGACACCAGCGCGAGGCGGCCGCCGAGCGGGCCATAGGCAGCGGCGGCGATCAGTTCGATCCCGTCGAGGCGACCCAGGCGGAAGTTCAACTCGTCGTAGAGCGCATTCTCGATCACGGCCATGGTGATCAGGACCTTTCGCGGTCTTTTGTCGTTCGTCCGGCCCTGACCTCCGTCCCCGGCCTTCCGGGGAGGGGAAGGGTCAGGCCTTCACACGGCGGGGATGGTCGGTCGGGGTGGTTGCAGCAGTATCGGTATCGGTTTCGTCGGAACGCGGTGCGGCGCCGCCGAGGGGCAGCCAGCCTTCGCGCCGGATCATCTCGTCGGTTGCGGACTTCACCGCGGCGGGGGGCGTGCCGGCACCGCGCAGCGCCATGCGCAGGCGGCGGATGGCGGCCGTCCTCTCGGCCCATTCGGGCCCGATCAGCCGGGCGAGTTCACGCTTCATGGCGATGGCGAGGCTGGGGCTGGCGCCGGCGGTGGAGATGGCGATCGCCAGATCGCCGCGGCGCAGCACCGACGGCACCTGCAGCGCGCAGAGCGGCACCACATCCTCGACATTCACCAGCACCTTATAGGCCTCTGCCCGGTCATGAAGCGGCCGGGCGGTCTCGACATCCAGATCGGCGACGAACAGCACCCGCAGATCGTCGAGTTCGGCATCGCTCGGCAGCCGGTCGACCACCACGCCACCCAGCGCCTCTGCCCGGGCGATGAAATCCGCGGGCGCATCCGGTGCGTAGACACGCGGATGAATGGCGCCCGCCTCTATGATCATGGCGAGGCGGGTGAGCGCCTTCTCTCCATGGCCGGCCACGGCGACGGGCAGGCGGCGCAGATCGAGCGAAACGGGCAGCAGCGCGGTCATCGGTCTCCTCCCCACGCCGGTTCCGGCGGGCGGAATGATAAAAACGGATCCGATCTGTTGAATGCGGATCAGCATGTTGGAAAGCAATGTAGGTCCGGTGGATCCCATAAACAACACATATTTAAGGAGTAGTTTTTAAGAACAACAGAACCATGCTGTTGAACACGGGGTGGCGGAGCCCGACGGGCTCGGGATATGCTGCGGACCGTTCCTCAGATCCGGGAGAAATGCCCCATGTCCGCCCCTGCCGATCGTCCGGTCCTGGTCGTCACCCGCCATCTGCCCGACGCCGTGGAGGAGCGGGCGGCGCGCGACTACCGCGTGATCCGTCTGGCCGAGGACCGGCCGATCCCGGCCGCAGAGCTGGCGGCGCTGGCGGCCGACAATGCCGCCCGCGGCATCCTGCTGACCCCGACCGAGCGCATGGACCGGGCGGCGATCGAGGGGCTGCCCGCCTGCGTCGAGGCGATCGCCACCTTCTCGGTCGGCTATGACCATATCGACCTTGCGGCGGCGAAGGCGCGCGGGCTGCAGGTGTTCAACACCCCCGATGTCGTGGCCGAGGCGACGGCCGATATCGCCATGCTGGTCATGCTGGGGGCGGCTCGCCGCGCCTATGAAGGGCAGCGCATGCTGCGCACCGGCGGCTGGTCGGGCTGGTCGCCGACCTTCATGCTGGGCACCGATCTTCGCGGCCGGCGGCTGGGGCTGGTCGGCTTCGGGCGTATCGGCCAGGCGACGGCCCGCCGGGCGAAGGCTTTCGGCATGACCATTCATTATCATCAGCGCCGCCGGCTGGATGAGGCGGCACTGGGCGCCGATCTTGCCGACGCCGTCTATCATGACAGCCTGGACGATCTGGTGGCGGTGGCCGATGTGCTGTCGCTGCACTGCCCGGCGACGCCCGAGACCATCGGCATGATCAATGCGGAGCGGATCGCCCGACTGCCCGCCGGGGCCATTCTGGTCAACACCGCGCGCGGGCCGCTGGTGGACGATGCGGCGGCGATTGCGGCGCTGACGTCGGGCCGGTTGCAGGCGGCGGGGCTCGACGTCTTCACCGGCGAGCCGCAATTCGACCCGCGCTGGGCCGAGCTCGACAACGCCTATCTGCTGCCGCATATGGGCACCTCCACCGTCGAGACCCGGGCCGCGATGGGCTTCCGGGCGCTGGACAATCTGGATGCCTTCTTCGCCGGCGCCACGCCGCGCGACCGGCTGGCGTAACTTTCGGACGCAAAATCACCGGGATATATCACAAACGCTTAACATGGACCGGGTGCGGACGTATCTTTCTCGCCCCGGTGGCGAGGGCGGCCTGCACCCGCACCCATGACCCTGCGCCCCGGGACGAGATCGATCCAAGGGGGGGAGGGAGCATGACCTACGGTCTGGCGGTGGCATCCTGGGAGGCGCCGACATTGCCGATACGCGGCTCGGCGATCCGGTTTCCGGTCCGCCGCGTGTTCTGCATCGGCAAGAACTACGCGGACCATATCCGCGAGATGGGCGGCACCGATGTGAGTGCCGAGGCGGCGGTGTTCTTCATCAAGCCGGCCGATTGCGTGGTTGCCGACGGCGCAAAGGTCGCCTATCCGCCGATGACCGCCAACCTGCATCACGAGGTAGAGCTGGTGGCGGCGATCGGCCGCGAGGGCGCGAATGTGCCGGCCGATCAGGCGCTGTCGCTGGTCTACGGCTATGCCGTGGGCGTGGACCTGACCCGGCGCGACCTTCAGAACGCGGCCCGTGACCGCGGCGGCCCCTGGGACATGGCGAAGAGCTTCGACCAGGCGGCGCCGGTGGGCGCGCTTGCCCGCGTCGAGAGCTTCGGCCATCCGCAGCGCGGCCGGATCTGGCTGGAAGTCGACGGCCAGATGCGCCAGCAGGCCGACCTCAACCAGATGATCCGCACCACGGCCGAGGTGATCGCCGAACTGTCGCGCTATATCGCGCTCAAGCCCGGCGACATCGTCTTCACCGGCACCCCCGCCGGTGTGGGCCCGATCGCCCGCGGCCAGAAGGTCCGCTGCGGCATCGAACATGTGGGTGAGCTGACCTTCGACGTGGTGTGACCTTACTTTTCGCCACGCCTGAGCATCCGCCGCAGGCGCTCCGCCAGGCCGCGGCGGGTGCTGTCGGCGGGCCGGGCGGCGACGGGGGTGGCGGTGGTGCCGCGGCTGCGGTCGCGCAGGCGGCGGACGGCCCGGGCGGGGCCCGGGCCCAGATGGCGGGCGGCGCGGACCAGTGTCGGCCAGTCGGGCAGGAAGGGGACGCGGGGCGCGCGGCGCTTCAGCCCGTCGAGATCGAGGCCGACCTTCGTGACCCGGCCGGTCTCGTCGCGTTCGCGTACGATCAGGGCGACATTGCCGAGGAAGACCACATCGCCGACCACGGGCGCCCGGTTGAACTGGCGATCGATGAAATCGGCCAGCGTCTCGCGCAGCGCCTCGGCCGGCACCGGCACGCCATAGGCATCGCCCAGCCCCGACAGCCGGGCGTCGCCGTTCAGGGTGAAGGCACCGAAGAAGGCGGCATCCTCTTCCGCCCGGCCGCCGAAGACCGCGTCCAGATCCGGCAGTTTCCAGGGCGGCGCCAGCAGATAGAGCGTGTCGCCGACAGCCAGGCGGAAGCCCGGCGCAGGGGTGGTCAGGGTCTTTTCCCGCACCAGAAGCAGCGGCTGCGCCCAGGGCGGCAGGCGCGGATGGCGATCGACCAGCGGGCTGTCGTCCTCGATCGCATAACCCACGATCTCGTGGTCGGGCAGTTCGGGCAGTGAGATTTCGATACGGTCGATCGGGCCGGATTTCGACGGGATCTCCAGCTTCAGCCAGCGGGCAAGCGGGGTGATCGTCCAGCCCTGGATGGTGAGCGAGACCACGACGACCCAGAAGGCGATGCCGAAATAGAGCGGGCCGACATCGAGCCCGGCGGCCGTGGGGAAAAGGGCGAGAACCATCGGCACTGCGCCGCGCAGGCCCACCCACGAGATGAAAGCCTGTTCCGCCTTCGAAAAGTTGAAGGGCAGCAGCGACACCCAGACGGCGATCGGGCGCACCACCAGCATCAGCACGAAGGCGAGCGGCAGGGCGAGCGGCGCGATCGCGATCAGCCCCGATGGCAGCACCATCAGCCCCAGCATCAGGAACATCACGATCTGGGCGAGCCAGGTGAGCCCGTCATGGAAGCGCATGATGTTGTGGAAGCCCTGAAGCTTCCGGTTGCCGAGCATCAGCCCCATCAGATAGACGGCGAGGAAGCCGCTGCCGCCGAGCACCGCGGTCAGGCCGAAGGTGAAGAGGGCGCCCGCCAGCGCCAGCAGCGGATAGAGGCCCGAGGCGAGGCGCAGCCGGTTGATGCCCAGTCCCAGCACATGGCCCGCGACCAGGCCGAAACCGGCCCCGAGCCCCATCTGCAGGACGAAGATGCCGGCGAGTTCGACCACACCCAGGCCGTTGCCGCCTGCGGCACCGGCCACCAGCAGCTCGACCAGGCCGATGGTGAGGAAGACCGCCATCGGATCATTGCTGCCGCTTTCGATTTCGAGCGTGGCGCCGACCCGTTCCTTCAGCACCAGCCCGCGGCTGCCGAGCAGGAAGAACACCGCCGCGGCGTCGGTGGGGCTGAGGATGGCGCCGAGCAGCAGGCCGGCCATCAGCCCGAGCTGATCGAACAGCGCCCAGCCGATCAGGCCGGTGAGGCCGGCGGTGATCAGCACGCCGATGGTGGCGAGCGATGTGGCGGGCCAGAGGGCGACGCGGAAATTCTCCCCCTTGGTCTTGAGGCCGCCGTCGAACAGGATCACCGCCAGGGCGAGCGAGCCGATCAGGGCGGCGGAATCTATGTCGGCGAAGACGATGCCGCCCAGACCCTCCGGCCCGGCGGCAAGGCCGAGCAGAAGGAAGACCAGCAGCAGCGGCATGCCGAAGCGGGAGGAGACCAGGCTGGCCCCGATGCTGATCAACACGAGGGCGGCGCCTACGAAGATCAGCTGGTTGGCGAGTTCCATCGGCGGTCCTCCACGCGTCGAACAGGGGGACAGCGCTGCCGCGGCGCCGCCACCATTCCGCTTATAATCACGGCGGATCATCGAAGGTGTGAGCTTTTTTCGCCGGAGCCTTGCGGAGCGGGCCGATGGTCGGCGCCGGGCCGGGCGTGATATATGCTGGGGCCTTCTGTCCCGCTTCAGACGGCGATGCCATGCCCTTCGACCCGGACCGCCCGACCTCGACCACGGCCGCTTCGTCGGCCTATGCCCCCGGTCCCAAGCCTGCCGCGCGGCCGCTGAGTGCGGCGGCGCGGGCGCGTGCCGGCGTGCCGCTGGAGCCCGCGCTGAACCTCTGGGGCGGGCTTCGCCGTCCGGAAGAGGCGGTGGATCTGCCGGTGATCGATGCCGACCGCACCGGCACCGTGATCCTGCCCCCGCGGGCCCGGCCGAGCCTGCAGCAGATCCAGGCGTCGAACTGGCCGACCCTGTCGATGCTGCGGCGGACCTGGATCCGCATGCGATCGTCGATGATCGAGACGCCGCTGCTGCGCTCCGCCCGCGTGGATGCCGAACTGGGCGGGCGGCTGCTGGTCAAGGCCGAGGTGCTGCAGCACACCGGCTCGTTCAAATATCGCGGTGCCTATAACCGGCTGGAGCTGATGTCGCCCGAGATGCGGGCACGCGGTGTGGTCGGCTATTCCTCGGGCAATCATGCCCAGGGGCTGGCCGCGGCGGCGCAGGAATTCGGCGCACCGGCGGTGATCGTGATGCCGGCCGATGCGCCGCGCACCAAGATCGAGGGCGTGCTCGCCTATGGCGCCGAGATCGTGTTCTACGACCGGTTGTCGGACGACCGGGTGGGGATCACCCGCCGGATCGGCGCCGAACGCGGCATGACCGTGGTCTCGGCCTATGACGATCGCGACGTCATCGCGGGGCAGGGCTCCATCGCGGTCGAAATGCTGGATCAGGCCGAAAGCCTGGGGCAGCGGCCCGATGTGGTGGTGGTGCCCTGCGGCGGCGGCGGGTTGGCGGCGGGTACGGGACTTTGCCTGCAGGCGCTGCCCGACCGGCCGGCGCTGGTGATCGCCGAGCCTGCCGGCCATGACGATACCGCCCGGTCGATCGCCGAAGGACGCCGGATCGGCAATGCGCCGGGCGTGCGCACGATCTGCGATGCGCTGGCGACCCCCATCCCCGGCGCGCTGACCTTTGCAATCAACGCCCAGGTGGTCGATGCCGCCGTGGCGGTGACCGATGCCGATGTGGCGCGCGCCATGCTTTACGCTTTCGCGCGCTTCAAGCTGGTGGTGGAACCGGGCGGTGCCGCAGCCCTTGCGGCGGTTCTGGCCGGCCGGGTGCCGATCGCCGGGCGGACCGTGATGGTGGTTCTGACCGGCGGCAATGTCGATCCGGACACCTTTGCGAAGGCGCTGACCGAAGCCCAGGCGGATCGCGGCCAGCCCATCTGAGGTGGCCTTGATCCGGGGACGGCTCAGAACCGCGCATCGCCATCGACACAGTCGAAACGCGCGCCGTGACGCGGCTGGCGGCCGCCATCGTCGACGAGGGTTGCGACCGCCAGATCGACCGGATCGTCGGGCAGATCGGGTGCAGGGGCCCAGCGGGCGGCGAGCATCGGCCGGCGCGCGGTCTGGGCGCAATGGCTGGCGGCCGCCTGGCGGGCATCCGAGAGGCTGTCGCCGCGCGGATCGTAGAGCACGGTGATCGTGTCGGGCGAGGCCCGCCGCCGGCCGGTATAGAGGCCGCGATCGCCGTCGCGGATCAGATAGACCCGGTCGGTGGCGGTGATATAGCGCGTGCCGTCCAGCACCCGCACCCCCAGCACCAGTTCCGTCGAGGGGGTGGGCCGCTCCGCCCAGTTGGCGAGATCGGCGGCAAGGCCGGCACCGATCAGCCAGCCCGGATTGGCGACGAGATCCACGCCCTCGCGGCCGGCTTTTTCGAGCAGATAGACGCCGGTGGCGAGCAGAGTGTAGTGGCCGGCTTCCAGCAGGCTGCGGGTATCCTCGGCATCGTGGCCGACCGCGGTGATGCGGATTTCGACCCGAAGCAGGCCGATCGATCCATCGGCCGGTGGCAGATCGAAACCGGGGGCGGATGCCTGGACCAGAGGGGCCGCATCGCCGGGCGGCGCCGACCAGACCGCGAACCCCTGGCGGATGAACGCCGCGGCAAGCAGGTCGGGCAGCCGGTCGGCGAAGGCGCTTCGGCGGTCGGGTGCTGCGATCATCAGCCGTGCGCCGGGCGGCAATCCGGCCCCGATCTGCAGGGCGGCATCCTCGGCGATGCCGCGCCACTGGGCCGCACGCTCCACCACCGGGCTTGGGGCGGCGGGCAGATCCGGTGCATCACTGCCGGCGCAGCCGGGCAGGGCCAGCATCAGCAACAGAAGCAATGCCCGTCCCGTCCGTCGATGCATGACACGCCTCCCGGATTGCCGTGTGAGGCGAGACTAGAGGATATGCGCGCAATGAGGCAAGATCATTCGATGATATGCGCGTATTGGTGATAAATTTCGATGTGATATCTCGTTAGAGATGTTTTCCTTTCGCGATTTTCTTCGACCCCGCCATATCCCTGCGCGTGGCGGCGGGTCATGATGGCCGCCATGGTTCCGCCGCCCACCGCCAGTCGGAGTTGCACCCTTATGGACATGCCCAGCTATTTCGGCATCCTCGCCCGCTACAATGCCTGGGCCAATCTCAGGCTCTATGACGCGGTGGCGCGCCTGCCTGTGGTGGAGTTCGAACGGCCGCGGGCGGCGTTCTTCGGCAGCATCCGCGGCGTGCTCAACCACATGATGGTGGTCGACGAGCTGTTCCTGGCCCGGCTGAACGGCACCACGGCGCCCGACCGGCCGCTGAACGCCCAGCCCTGGGCCCATTTCAACGAGTTGCGCAACGCGCGCGCCGGGCTGGATCAGCGCATTCTGGGGACGATCACCGCCCTGCCGCTGTCGCGCTTCGCCGAGCCCTTCACCTACACCACCACCCGCGGCGACCGGTTCTCGGACCAGCTGGCCCTGTTTCTGGGCCATTGGTTCAACCACCAGACCCATCATCGCGGTCAGGCCCACGACATGCTGACCCAGACCGAGGTGGCACCCCCGCCGCTTGATTTCCTGATCTTTCAGCGCATCCATGGGTTGTCCGAGGCCGCGGCCGGCTGACCCGGCGGCCAGCGTGGCGTTGCAACAACTTCCCATGCAACCATTAGCCGATTTTGATGTAACTATTTCACCATGATGGCGAGTTGCCCGCGGCGAAGCGGGCGGTTTTCCGCCATCTTCACCCTGTTCTTCCACAATAGCCGGAGACGCACATGACGGGTTTTCTGCGGCCGCGCAGACGCCGTTTCCCGAGGTGACACCCCCGGGGAACGCGCTGGAGCTGCTTGCCGCGCGCCACTTCCCCAGCTTCCTTGCCCGATGTTTCAACACCGTCGACCCCGGCAGCAGGTTTTTCGGCAACTGGCATATCGACCTGATGGCCGAATATCTGGAGGCGGTGCGCCGGGGCGAGATCCGGCGGCTGATCGTCAACGTGCCGCCGCGCTCGCTCAAATCCCTGACCATTTCCGTGGCCTACCCGGCCTGGCGGCTGGGGCATGATCCGGCCCTCAGGGTCGTCGTCGCCTCTTATGCCCATGAACTGGCGCGGCGTCATTCGCTCGACACCCGCGAGGTGATGAAGAGCGACTGGTACCGCAGCCTGTTCCCCGCAACCCGTATCCGCCGCGGCCGCGACCGCGCCCAGCGCTTCAGCACCACCGCCAACGGCTTCCGGTTTGCAACCTCCGTCGGCGGTACGCTGACCGGCGATGGCGGAGATCTGCTGATCGTCGACGATCCGCATGATCCGCGCCGCGCCCAGTCGGCGGCGCTGCGCGAGGCGACGCTGACCTGGTTCGACCAGACCTTTTCCACCCGGCTGAACGACAAGCGCCGGGGTGCGATGATCGTGGTGATGCAGCGCCTGCACGAGGCCGACCTTTCGGGCCATCTGCTGGCCCGTGGCGGCTGGACCCATCTGTCGCTGCCGGCCGAGGTGGAGAGCGCTCAGCGCATCCATTTCGGCAGGGTGCAGATGGTGCGCCATCCGGGCACGCCGCTGCATCCCGAACGCGAGGGCGGCGATGAACTGGCCGAGGCCCGGCGCATGCTGGGCGAGGCAGGCTATGCCGCACAGTATCTGCAGCGACCGGCACCGGCCGCGGGCGGGCTGATCAAGGCTGCCTGGCTGCGGCCTGCGGCCATGCCCGATCCGGCACGGGTCCGGCGGGTGCTGCAGAGCTGGGACACCGCTTACAAGGCGGACGCGCTCAACGATCCGAGCGTCTGCCTGACGGTCATCGAGCATGAGGACGGGCTGCATCTGGCGGAGGTGTTCCGCGAGCGGCTGGAATATCCGGCGCTGCGGCGCGAGGCGGCCCGCCTGGCCGCGCGCTGGCGGCCCTCGGTGATCCTGGTCGAGGACAAGGCGTCAGGCCAGTCGCTGATCCAGGATCTGAAGGCCATACCCGGTCGCCTGCCGGTTCAGGCGGTGCGGCCGGTGGCCGACAAGCTCACCCGGCTGGCGGTGACGACACCGCGGCTGGAGGCGGGCGGCTTCACCATCGAGGCGGGGGCGGGCTGGGCCGATGATTTCGTCCGCGAGGCGACGATCTTCCCCAATGCCGCCCATGACGACCAGGTCGACGCGTTGAGCCAGCTGCTGTCCTGGCTGGATGCCGAACGCGGGCGCGTGGTCCGCCTCAAGCTGGGCGGTCTTTGAGACCACCCCCCTTTTCAGACATGTCGAGGACAAATCCGATGACGACATTCGGACCGGGCCCGCCCGGTGTGCCGGGTGCTGCCGACCGCGTCCATCCGGCCCATGCCGCCCGCCGGGCCGCCTGGGCCCGCTGCCGCGACGTTGCGGCGGGGCAGGAGGCCGTGCATGCCGCCGGCGAACGCTATCTGCCGCGGCTGGACGGCCAGAGCGAGACGGCCTATCGCGGCTATCGCGACAGGGCGCTGTTTTACAACGCCACCGCCCGCACCATCGACGGGCTGAGCGGTCTGGTGTTCCGCAAGCCGCCCGAGATCGAGGCGGCACCGGGGCTCGCCCCCGTGATCGCCGATCCGACCGGCAGCGGCGACGGCTTCAGGCGCCTGGCCGAGCATGTGGTGGCGGAACTGCTGACCACCGGCCGGATCGGCCTGCTGGTCGACCATCCGCCCGGCGAGGCGGGGGGGCCGCAGAGCAGGGCCGCCGCGGCCGAGGCCGGGCAACTGCCCTATCTGGCACCCTATCCGGCCGAGGCGATCCTGGACTGGCGGCTCGATCGCGGTCATGGCCGCGCGGGCCGGCATCTGGTCCATGTGCTGCTGGACGAGGGCGAGGACGAGGCGGGCATCCGGCGCCGCCGGAGCCTGGATCTGGACCCCGACGGCATCTATCGCCAGCGCCTCTGGGCGAGCGGCGGCGGCGAGCGGCCGAGCCTGGTGGCAGAGATCGAGCCACGTGCCGCCGGCCGGCCACTCGGCCGGATCCCCTTCCTGTGCATCGGCCCGCGCGGGCCGGGGCTGGAGGTGGCGCGGCCGCCGCTGCTCGACCTGGTCGAGGTCAACCTCTCCCACTACCGCACCAGCGCCGATCTGGAGCATGGCGCCCATTACACCGGGTTGCCGACCGCGGTGGTCACCGGCCAGCGTTTCGACGGCACGGAACCGCTGGCGATCGGGGCCGGTGAGGCCTGGGTGCTGGAGGCGCCCGAGGCCAGGGCCTTCTTTCTGGAATTCCGCGGCGAGGGGCTGGGCGTGCTCGAACGCCTGCTCGATCGCAAGGAAGCCCAGATGGCCGCGCTCGGCGCCCGCATGCTGGCGCCTGAGAAGAAGGTCGCCGAGGCGGCGCTGACCGCCGAAATCCACCGGCAGGGCGAGAATTCGGCCCTGTCGGCCCTTGCCCAGGCGGCCGGGGACGGGCTTGGCCGCGCACTCGACCTGGCGAAACCGTGGCTCGGCATCGAGCCCGCGACGCCCACGCGCGTGGCGCTGAACACCGACTATTGGCCCCGGCCGATGGCCGCCGACGAACTGACGGCGCTGGTCGAGGCCTGGCAGAGCGGGGCGATCGCCCGCGGCGAACTGCGCCGGGCGCTCACCCGCGGCGAAATCCTGCCGGCCGGCGCCGCATCCGGCACCGCCGGCGTTTAAGGACATCCGATCATGACTGACCAGACCCGGGAGGCACCGCCGGTGCCGCCCCAGGACACCCGCTTGCCCGAAGCTTCCCCCATGCCCGCGGAGCCCAGCCTGACCGAGAGCGGCGAGGCCGCTTCCGAAGAAGCCGCGGCCCTGGCTGCGCTGCGCGCCCGGCTGGATCGCCGGCACCGCGCCGAACTCGCCAGCCTTGCGGCCGGCATGGAGCGCGAACGCGGCGAGCTGCACCGCCTGCTCGTCGATCAGGGGCTTGAAACCGCGCTTGCCCGCGCCGGCGTGGCGCCGGCGCTGGTTGCGGGGGCCGCGGCCCTGCTCCGCCCGCTGATCGAGGTGGCGGGCGACGAGGGGGCCCGCCTGCTGACCGCCCGGCTTGCCGACGGCAGCACGCGGCCGCTTGCCGACTTCGTCACCGACTGGGCCGCGGGCGAGGGGGCCGCCTATCTCGCCGCCCCCGACAGCCATGGCGGCGGCGCCCGTCCTGAAGCCGGTGCCGGCCGCCATCGCCGCCGCGCCGATCTGGGCGGGCCGGCCGAACGTGCCCGCTTCATCCGCGAGCATGGCCGTGCCGCCTATCTCGACCTCGATCCCTGATCTTCAGACCCTTCACACGAAAGACGTCACGACATGACCATTGGAACCCGGCAGGACTTCCGCATCGCCCCCGAAGAATTCTTCGGCGGCATGGTGGAGGTTGTGGAACAGAACGCCGACGCCTTCAACGCCGCCTCGGGCGGGGCCATCCGGCTGGTGCCGGAACGCCGCCGCGGCCATTACGCGGCCGAGAGCTTCATCTCGCGCGTCGCCTCGCTCGTCACCCGCCGCGACATCGACGGGGTGGGTGGGGTTGCCGACACGCCGCTCGCCCAGGCCGAGACCGTCGGCATCAAGATCAACCGCCGGATCGGTCCGGTCGCCAACACCCTGGACAGCCTGCGCAAGCTGGGCCGCGACCCGGGCGAGATGTCCTTTCTGCTTGGCCGGCAGATCGGCAAGGCGGTGGCGGTCGACTATGTCGACACCGCACTCAGGGCCGCCTCAGCCGCGCTGTCGGGGGTGGGCGCGCTCGATCTCGACGTCTCGGGCGAGGCCGATCCCGGTCTTGCCCATGGCACGCTGGTCCGGGCCATGGCCCGGCTGGGCGATGCCGGCGGTCGCATCTCGTGCTTCGTGATGCATTCCAAGCCCTATTACGACCTGATGGCCCAGAGCGTCGCCGACAAGGTGTTCGAGGTGGCCGGGGTGACGATCTATCAGGGGACGGTCGCAAGCTTCGGCCGGCCGACCCTGGTGATCGACAGCCCGGCGCTGGTGACGCCCGGCACGCCCGACCGCTACCGGGTTCTGGGGCTGGTCGAGGATGCGATCGAGGTGGCCGAAAGCGAGGAGCGTTCGATCGTCTCGGACGTGATCACCGGGCTCGAGAACCTGGTGATGCGCATTCAGGGCGAATACGCCTTCAACGTCCGGCTGCGCGGCTTCGCCTGGGACGTGGTGGCCGGCGGCATCAATCCGACCGATGTGGCGCTGGAGCAGAAGACCAACTGGCAGGTTGCCGCGGCCGACGTCAAGAGCCTGGCCGGCGTGCGGCTGACGGTGGCCTGAGGCACGACGGGAGGATCGTGCGATGACCGTCGCCACCTATGCCGACCTCGCCCAGGCCGATGCCCATCACGCCGCCCGCGGCCGGGCCGTCTGGGCCGATGCCGATGCCGGCCGCCGTCTGGCGGCACTGGTCGAGGCGACGGCCCATATCGATGCCTTCCACGACTTCATCGGCCAGCCGGCCGATCCCGGCCAGCCTCTGGCCTGGCCGCGGGTTGCGACCGGGATCGGGCTCGACGGCGTCGCCGTGCCGGCCCCGGTGGCACAGGCCTGTATCGAACTGGCGCTGGCGGCGCTGGACCGGCCGCTTGCCGAACAGGCGGCCGGCGGTGCCGCACGGCGGCTGACGCTCGGCGATATCGCGATCGATTACGGCGAAACCCCGGGCGAGGCGGCGGGGGCCGGTGGTGCGCTGGCGCTTGCCGCCCGTCTGCTGGCGCCTCTGGCTCCGGTGCGGCACCGCCGCCGGCTGGTGCGGACATGACCCGGATCGATGCCGTGCTCGGCCGGATGCTGGGCGATCTGCTGGCGGGGGCGGGCGGGCTTGCGCTCGACTGCGCGCTGGACCGGGTGACCGCCGCCTTCGACCCGGCGAGCGGGAGGACGACCGAGACCCGCACCCGGCTGGCGGCCGGGCGGTTGATCTGGGGGCGCGATCCCGTTGCCGCCGGGCAGTTGCCCGATCTTTCGGCCGCATCGGGCCCGCGCCGTCCGGCCCTGGTCGAAGGTCTGGGCGTCGCACCTGCCCCCGGCGACCTGATCGTGATCGGCCTCGCCGACTGGCGGGTGGGTGAGGCGATCCGCCCGGTGGCGGTGCTGGACCTTTGGCGGTTGCAGCTCAGCGCGCCGGCCGGCGGGGAGGGCGGGTGATGACCTCGCTCGCCCCGGATGTGCAGACGCGGCTGCGTGCTGCTTTCGATGCCCGGCTGGGGGCGGCGGCCGCCACGGCCGGCCTGCCGGTGCGCTGGCCCAACACCCGCGGCGGCCCCCCGCCCGCCGCGGGTGCCTGGCTGGTGCCGTCTCCGGGGCCGATGGAGGCGGCGATCGCCGGTACCGGCGGCCATGCGGCGCTGACCGGCCGCCAGACCGTCGAGGCGGTAGCCCCGCCCGGCACCGGCATGGCGGCGCTGGATGCCGCCGCCGATGTCGTGCTGGCGGCCTTCCCACCCGGCACGGCGCTGGAGGCGGGGGGCGGGGTCGTGGCCGGCCTGACCGGTCTCAGCCGTGCCGCCCTGACGCTGGATGCCGAGGGCGCCAGGCTGACCCTGGCGGTGTTCTGGCGCATCGACGGCGCCTGAGGAGGGGGAGATGACATGCAGATCCGATCCCCGGCACCGCTGGCGGTGCGGCTGGAGACGATGGCCGGCGCCGGTCTGGTGCCGGTGGTGACGGCGCTCCACCTGGAGATGACACGGCCCGTCCGCACCGGTGCCGATCCGGCAGAGCCCGGCCAGCCGGTTCTGGCCGGGGGGCCGGTTGCGCCGATGCTTGAACTTGAGATGCCGGCGAGCCTTGCCCTGCTCGACCTGCTGGTGCCGTCGATGGGCGGGGGGCCGGCCCTGAGCGTGCTGATTGCCCCGGCTGCCGGCGGGGTTGCGAGCCGGGTCACCGGCGCCCGTCCGGCGCGACTGACGCTCGACCTGGACGAGACCGGCCCGCCGCGGCTGGGGGTGCGGCTCCGCGGGCTCCCGGCTGAGCCCGAGACGGTTGCGGTATTCGGGCCGGCGGACACCTCGCCGCGGATCACCCTTGGGGATGTCGGGCTGTGGATCGACGGGGTGGCACTGGCGCCGCTTCGGCGCTGCCGGCTGACCCTGGCAGCCCGGCTTCACGGCCAGACGGCCCCGGATCGACCGGCGCCGGTCGCCTGGCTGGGCGGGGGCGTGACGCTGACGCTCCGCTTCGAGCCCGGGGTGACGGCGGCGACGCTCGCCGGCCGCCTCGCTCTGGCCGGGGCGGTATCGGTGATCCTGGATCTGGGGCGGGCCGGCGCCGGGCGGCGGCTGGTGCTGCCACCCGGGCTGATCAGCGCCAACGGCTTCGACGGCACGGCCGTCGCCCTGGAACTCACCGCGGCCGCCCCCCCCTGTCTGCATGGAATTCTGAGGAGAAACGAGACATGACCGAGACGGTCGATACCACGCCGCGGCCTGCCGCGGCCGACGAACTTGCCGGCCGGGCCGGACGGCGTGACCGGCTGGAGCCGGGCCGGGCCTGGGCGGCCCGTGCCGCGGCAGAGGCGGCCGAACGCGCGCGCCGCCGCGATGGTTGATGGTCGGATGCGATGATCGAGGATTTTCACGACATCCGCTTCCCCGAGGACATCGCCTGGGGGTCTGCGGGCGGGCCGGTATTTTCCACCGATGTCGTGGTGCTGGCTTCGGGCCATGAGCGGCGCAATGCCGACTGGGCCGAGGCGCGCGCCCGGTACGACATCGCCATGGGCGTGCGCGGGCTTGAACAGCTGGCCCGGCTGATCGCCTTTTTCCGCGCCCGCCGTGGCCGGGCCTGCGGTTTCCGCTTCAAGGACTGGACCGATTGCAGCAGCGATGCCGGCAATGGTCCGCCCGGGCCGCTGGACCAGCCGCTGGGCCAGGGGGACGGCAGCACCACCGGCTTTCAGCTGATCAAGCGCTACGAGACGCCGCCCTGGCATGTGGACCGGCGGATCGTGAAGCCCGTCGCGGGCAGCGTGCGGGTGGCGGCGGACGGGGCGGAACTGCCCCCGGCGGCCTTCGCCGTCGATGCCGCGACCGGCCTGGTCAGCCTTGCCGTGGCGCCTGCGGCAGGGGTGGTGCTGACGGCCGGCTTTGCTTTCGACGTGCCGGTCCGCTTCGACACCGACCACCTGCCGGCGACGCTGGAAGACTATGGCATCGGGGCCCTGCGTGCGGTGCCGCTGGTCGAGATCCGGCTTTGAGGGAGGGGAGACACCATGCGCACGACCTCGGCGGCGCTTGCCGCTGCACTGGCCCGACCGCTCGGCAGTCTGGCCCGGCTCTGGCGGGTGGAACGCCATGACGGCGCGGTCATCGGCCTGACCGATCATGACCGCGATCTCGTGGTCGAGGGCACGCTCTACCGCGCCCGCGCCGGTATGGTGCCGGGGGCGGTGGATGCCCGCACCGGGCTTGGGGTCGACGGGCTCGATGTCGGCGGGCCGCTGGATGACGACGCGGTCTCGGCCGCGGATATCGCCTGCGGGCGGTTCGACGATGCCCGGGTGGACTTCGCCATTACGGACTGGACGGCGCCCGAAGCCGGGCGGCTGCTGCTGGCGGCTGGCCGCATCGGCGAAATTTCCATCACCGGCAGCCGCTGGCGGGCAGAGCTGCGGGGGGTGTCGCAGCGCCTGCAGCAGGGCATCGGCATCGCCTATGGTCCGGATTGTACGGCCGATTTCGCCGACGCCCGCTGCGGCGTGACGGTGGCGGGCACGGGGTTCGAGGTCGAGGGGGTGATCGCCGCGGCAACCGCCACCGCGATCGCCGATCCCGCCCGGACCGAAACGGCCGGCTGGTTCGACGGCGGCCGCCTGACGATCCTGGACGGCGCACTCGCCGGCCTTGTGGCCGATGTCGCGATCAGCACGCCCGGCGGGATCGTCCTTGCCAGGCCGCTGCCGACGGCACCCCCGGCCGGCTGCGGCTACCGGCTGCGGGTGGGCTGCGACAAGCGGATGGCGACCTGTGCGACGCGCTTCGACAATGCCGCCAGTTTCCGCGGCTTTCCCTTCACACCCGATCCGGGCGCGCTGGAGGCGGAGTGATCATGGCCGGGTTCTTTCTCACCTCGCTGATCAGCGGGTTGCTGCCCTCGGGCGGGCTGGGGGATGCCTTGGGCAGCCTGGCGCGCCGGGCGGCGAGCGGCGGGTTCGAGCCGCGCGAGGGGCCGCGGCTGCAGGATCTGGCGGTCCAGACCACCGGCCATGGCCGGGTCATTCCACGGGTCTATGGCAGCGTACGGCTGGCGGGCAACATCATCTGGGCGCGGCCGATCACCGAACGTCGCCGCATCATCCCCGTCACCACATCCGTCGGCGGGGTGTTCGGCATCCTGGGCGCCGGCCGGCTGCTGTCGGCCGGGCGGGTGGAGTACGAGTACTTCGCAAGCTTTGCCGTGGGTTTCGCCCAGGGGCCGATCCTGGGCATCCGGCGGATCTGGGCCGACGAGACGCTGATCTGGTCGGCCGATCCCGCGGCGGGGCTGGCCGGCATTGCCGCCTCTGCCGCGCCCGGCCGGTATTTCCGGCTGTATCGAGGGACCGCCGATCAGGCGCCGGATCCGCTGATCCTGGCCCATGAAGGGGCGGCCGCGACACCGGCCTTCCGCGATCTTGCCTATCTCGTCTTCCAGAACCTGCCGCTTGCCCCCTATGGCAACCGGGTGCCGCTGATCGAGGCCGAAATCGTGCGCGGCAGCCCCGTGGTGGCGGGGGTGGATCCCGCCGCCTTTGCAAGCGTCACCCCGGTTGCTCGCGATGGCCTGCGGCGGCTGCCCTCGCTGATCGCAGGCGCGCCGATCGACGCGCTGACGGGGCCTGCGGGCGGGATTGCCGGCGACAATGCCTATGCCTGGACGGATACCTGTACCTCGACGGATGGCGGCGCGGAGGATGGGGCGATCGCCCGTCATGTGACCGCGAGCGACATGGCGAACCGGGTCCGCCATGTTGCCCGCCAGCGCAGCTCCGGCGGTCGCTGGCTGGCGGAGGAACGCTGGAGCCACGCGATCCCGCTGACCTCGGCCCGGCGTGGCTGCGCCTGGGCGCCGGCCGACCGGCCGGTGCAGCTTTATGCGCGCGACGGCGAGGCGGCGGCTGTGTTCGTGGAAATCGAGACCGGCCGCCATCGACTGGTGGCACTGCCCGGGATGGTGGCGGGCGACGTCCGCGGTGTCAGCGCCTGGGGCACGCGGATCTGGATTCTGGGCGGCCGACCGGGCGGCCTGCTGGCGCTTTGGGCGCTGGATGACAGCGGCAGCGACGTGGAGGCCACGATGATCCTGGACGGGTTGCCGGCGGCACGGACGCTGATGCGCGGCGACGACGCCGGCCTGCTGCTGCTGTCGGCTGCGCGGCTGCGTCATCTTGCCGGGCTGACCGCCACGGCCGACCGGGACCAGACGCTCAACCCCTGGCCGGATCAGCGGCCGGTCGGCCTGCACCAGGCAGCGGACGGCATCGTCGTCGTGGTCTTCACCGACCGGGTGGCGCTGATCGATCGGGCGGGGCGGGTGGCGACGACACCGGTCGAGATCGAGCCCGGCCATGTGGTCGGCTTCGCCGCGGGGGGCGGGCGGCTGATGGCGGTGCCCTGGGTGCCGGCGGGCGACAATGCCGCCTGGATCGACCGCTGGCTGGCGCTGACCCGGCCGGCGGAGACGGCGGATCTGGGGGCGGTGATCGCCGATCTGGCCCAGGCTGCCGGTGTGGATCCGGACGAACTGGACCTGACCGGCGTCAGCGGCATGGCACTGCGCGGATATGTCGTCGCCCGCCAGGGCAGCGCGCGCGAGGCGCTGGAGCCCTTGCTCGCCAGCTGGTTCGTGGATGCGGTGGAGCGCGACGGCCGACTGGCCTTCGTGCCCCGCGGCGGGCCGGTCGCCGCCGTGATCGACCCGGGACGGCTGGGGGCACATGGTGCCGGCGACGAGCCGCCGCCGCTGGTGGAGCGCACCCGCATCCAGCAGGCCGAGATGCCGCGCGAGATCGGTGTCGCCTTCATCGACGGTGCCGCCGATGGTCGGCCGGGTCTGGCCCGGGCCCGGCGCAGCCTTGCCGGGGCCGAGGATCGCCAGGCGGTGGAACTGCCGCTGGTGCTGACGGCGGACGAGGCGGCGCGCATCGCCCGCACGCTCGCCGACGAGACGCTGGTGGGGCGCGACCGCTGGCGCTTCCGGCTGGGCTTCGGCGATCTGCTGCTGGAGCCGGGCGACGTGATCGCGCTTGCACCCGATCCGCGCCTGCCGATGATGCCGGCCCGGCTTCGGATCGAACGCATGGCCTTCGGCACGCCCGGGCTGATCGAGGTGGAGGCCGTGGCCGACCATGACGGTCTGCATGCCACCGCCCGCCCTGGTGCCGATGACATCCCGCCGGTGACCACGGCCCCGGCACGCGCCGAAGGCCTGGCCGAGGTGACGGTGCTGGACCTGCCGCCGGTGGTGGAACCCGCCCCCGATCCCGGGCTGGTGGTGATGGTCACCGGCGGTGGTGGCGGCCTCAGGGCGGCGCGGGTGGAGGTGGCCGACAGGGCCGACGGCCCCTGGCGAGAGGTGGCGGTGCTGGCGCCTGCCGCGAGCGGCACGGCAACCACCCTTCTGGCGACGGGCCCGGCGACGCTCCGCGACGACCTGGCCAGTGTCACGGTCGATTTCGGCGACGATCTGCGGGTCGATGCCGGGATCACCGAGGCCGATGCCGAAAGCGGCCGCAGCCTTGCCCTGGTCGGGGCCGAGATCCTGAGCTTCGGGGCGATCGAGCGGTTGTCGGCCGGTCTCTGGCGGCTGTCGCGGCTGCGGCGCGGGCTGCGCGGCACCGAGGCGGCGATCGGCGCCCATGCGATCGGCGAAACCGTTCATCTTCTGGATCCCGAGCGGCTGGCGGTGATGGGCTGGCGGCCGGCCGATATCGGCGCCGTGCTGCATTTCCGGGCGGTGACGCCTGCGGGTGCGATCGGCCCCACCCGCATCCACAGCCTGACCGGCGCCGGGTTGCGGCCGTTCCGGCCGGTCGATCTTCAGGCGAAGCGGCAGACCGACGGCTCGGTGCTGATCCGCTGGCTGCGCGCCGACCGCCTGGCCGGCTGGACCGACGGCGCCGACGAGCCGATGAGCGAGACGGCCGAGCGCTACCAGCTGGACATCCTGGCGAGCCCGATCGAGACGGCAGCCATCCGCCGCACGGTGATCGTCGAGGGCGCCGGCAGCTGGAGCTATTCCGCCGCCCAACAATACGCCGACTTCTTCACCTCACCCGCCACTCTTGGCCTGAAGGTCGCACAGATCGGTGCGGCGACCGGGCCCGGCCCGGCGCGCTATGCGACCGTGGTGCCCTGAGGGCGCGTTCCGTCTTTTCCGTCAGATCCTGAAAGGTCCGGCCATGGCCGATGCCACGCCGCGCCTGGGGCTGCCGCTGCTTGCGGCCGCCCAGGCGCAGAAACACGTCACCCATAACGAAGCCCTGACCGTGCTGGATGTTCTGGCGCAGATCGCGGTCAAGAGCCGCAGCCAGACCCTGCCGCCCGCCAACCCGGCCGAGGGCGATGCCTATCTGATACCGTTCGGGGCCTCGGGCGCCTGGGCCTGGCGCGACGGGCAGCTTGCGCTCTGGACCGCGGGCGGCTGGCGCTTCATCACCGCCCGCGACGGCTGGGTGGTGCTGGTCGAAGCCGAACAGGCCTTCGTGGTCCGCCGGGCCGGTGCCTGGACGGCGACCACCATGCTGGCCCACAGCCATGCCACCACCGAAGTCACCGGGCTGGATGCAGCACTTGCGACCCGGGTTTCGAAAGCCGGCGACGTCATCACCGGCCGGCTGGATGTCGGCCAGAAGCTGGTGGTGGGCGACAGCAGCGCGGTCGATGCCGAAGGGCTGGTGGTGCGCCATCCGACCGCGGCCACGGTTTCGGCCCATGTGAATGCCGGCGGCGAAGCGGCGCTGGCGCTGCGCGAGGCCGGCAGCCGCAAGGGGGGCCTGGCCTGGCAGGGGGGCAATATGCGGTTGCGGACCGACATTGCCGCACCGCTGGTGCTGGCGACCCAGGGGGTGGACCGGCTGACCGTGCCGGCCGATCGGGCGGCACTCGGCATCGGCACCGCGGCGCCGGCACAGGGGCTGCATCTGGCCGGTTCGGCCGTGGGGTTGCGCCTGCAGGCGACGGGCGGGGCCGCGCGCAGCTGGGATCTGATCCAGACCGCCGACGGGCATCTGGAGGTGATGGATGCAGGCGTCGGCACCGCCATGATCAGGCTGCGCAGCGTGACCGCGGCCGAAGGGGCGGAGGCCGTGATGATCGGCGGCCATGCCGGGGTCAGCGCCCGGTTCTACAATGTCGCCGGATCGGGCGGTGGCCCCGCCTGTGCGCTGGCGCTGGGTGTCAACGGCACGACCGGGCGCTCGCTGAACGCCGCCGGCACGATCAACGCGGCCGGGGCGGATTTCGCCGAATATGTTCCCCTGGCGCCGGACTGCCGGGCGGTGACGCCCGGCGCGGTGGTCGGCATCGATCAGGACGGGCGGGTCACCGACCGATTCGAGGCCGCTATCGCCTTTGCCGTGGTCTCCACCGCACCGGCGCTGGTCGGCGGCGATACGGGGGGCGACGAACCGGCGGCCCGGATCGCCTTTGCCGGCCGGGTGCCGCTGCGGCTGGCCGGACCGGTGGTGCCCGGGCGGGTGGCGGTTGCGGCGGCCGCCATGACCGGGGGCATTCTGGCCCGCTGCCTGGGCCCTGACGAGCGGCTGAGCGATGCCTGCGACCCGCATATCCTGGGCCGTATCTGGCGCAGGCTGGGGGCCGATACGGTCGAGATCGCGGTGCGGGCGGGGGCCTGACAGGCACGAGACCCGGCCGCGAAAAGCGGCCCGGAATGAACAAGGCCCCCGGCATCCGAAGATGCAGGGGGCCTTGTCGAATTGGTGGGCGCGACAGGGATTGAACCTGTGACCCCACCCGTGTGAAGGGTGTGCTCTACCGCTGAGCTACGCGCCCGCAGGATCGGGTCGGTGCCGGCTTTCGCCGTCCCGGCCGCCTGAGGTGGGCGCTTTATATGGCCCTGCATCATGGCTGTCAAGCGGGTGATCGCAGGCAGATTGCAGTTTCGTGATGGGCCATCCGCCGACCGCCGCAGGCGGTGCGTCTGCAACATTCCGTAACGCGAAGTGATTGGCAGCGGATGGGTGGCTCTGCTACCCCCTGAGATCGGAACCGCGGTCTGCCGGCCGCGGGATGACCTGACAAGCACGGAGTTGGCCTGATGTGTGGCATCGTTGGTGTCGTTGGTGTTGCGGATGCGGCGGCGGTGTTGATCGAAGGGCTGCGCCGGCTGGAATATCGCGGCTATGACAGCGCCGGCATCGCCGTGCTGGATGCCGAAGGCCGGATCGAGCGGCGCCGGGCGGAAGGGCGCATCGCCCGGCTGGAGGCGCTGCTTGCCGAGCGGCCGGTTCCGGGCATGACCGGCATCGGCCATACCCGCTGGGCCACCCATGGCGCACCGACCGAGGCCAATGCCCATCCCCATGCCACCGGCCGGGTGGCGGCGGTGCATAACGGCATCATCGAGAATTACCGCGATCTGCGTGCCGAGCTGCAGGCCGCCGGCCGGGTCTTCGCCAGCCAGACCGATACCGAGGTCATTCCCCAGCTGATCACCGCGCTGATCGAACAGGGGCTGGCACCGGTGGAGGCCTGCAAGGCGGCGCTGAAGCGTTTCGAAGGCGCCTTCGCCCTGGGGCTGGTCTTCGCCGGCGAACAGGAACTGCTGATCGGCGCCCGCCGCGGCAGCCCGCTGGCGGTCGGCCATGGCGAGGGCTGCATGTATCTGGGCTCCGACGCCATGGCGCTGGTGCCCTTCACCCGCGAGATCACCTATCTGGACGAAGGCGACATGGTGGTTCTGACCCGCGCGGGCATGACCATCTACGATGCCGGCGGCGCCGAGGTCGTGCGGCCGCGGCGGCGGACGGAGCTTTCCAGCGGCGCGGTCGGCAAGGGCGGCCACCGGCACTACATGCTGAAAGAGATCTACGAGCAGCCGGCCGTCATCGGCGACAGCCTCAGGACCTATCTCGACCCCGGCCGCGGTACGATCGAGATGAAGGAGATGCCCTTCGACCCCAAGGCGCTGACCCGCATGATGATCGTCGCCTGCGGCACCTCGGCCTATGCCGGCATGGTGGCCAAATACTGGGTGGAGCAGCTGGCGCGGCTGCCGGTCGATGTCGACATCGCCTCGGAATTCCGCTACCGCGACACGCCGCTGATCCCGGGCGAGGTGGCGGTGTTCATCTCGCAGTCGGGCGAGACGGCGGACACGCTCGCCGCCATGCGCCACGCGAAGGCCGCCGGGTTGATCACCATCGCGGTGGTCAACGTGCCGGAAAGCAGCATGGCGCGCGAGGCGGATCTGGTGCTGCGCACCAAGGCCGGCCCCGAGATCGGCGTGGCCTCGACCAAGGCGTTCACCTGCCAGCTGGTCACGCTCGCCTGCCTCGCCATCGGCCTGGGGCGCGCCCGCGGCACCATCGATGCCGCCCGCGACCAGAAGCTGACCCAGGCGATCGCCGAGGTGCCGTCACGCGTGGCCGACGTGCTGAACAATGACGACCGGATGCGCAGCATCGCCGAAAGCCTGGTCCATGTGACGGGCGTGCTCTATGTCGGCCGCGGCACCGCCTTTCCGATCGCGCTGGAAGGGGCGCTCAAGTTCAAGGAGATCAGCTATATCCACGCCGAAGCCTATGCGGCGGGAGAGCTGAAGCACGGCCCGATCGCGCTGATCGACGACGGCCTGCCGGTGGTGGCGCTGGCGCCCTCGGGCCCGCTGTTCGAGAAGACGGCATCGAATGTGGAAGAGATCGTGGCCCGCCGCGGCCGGGTGATCCTGATCACCGACGAGGCAGGGGCCGGGCGCCTGGCCGATCTGGTGGCGGAGGTGGTGGTGCTGCCGACCGTCGACCCGGTGGTGGCACCGTTGCTCTATGCCGTGCCGGTCCAGCTGCTCGCCTATCACACCGCCGTGCTGAAGGGCACGGATGTCGATCAGCCGCGCAATCTGGCGAAATCGGTGACGGTGGAGTGATGGCGGGCAGCACCCGACATCACCGGCCAGCCGAGATCGAAGACGGTCCCGCCCATGGCTGACGGACGGCAGGTCACCTCGCCGCCATGGGCACGGGCGATCGCCTGAACCACGGCCAGCCCCAGGCCGCTGCTGCGGCCCTGGGGATCGCCGCGGCGGAACGCCTTGAAGATCTCGCCCGCCATCCCCTCGGGCACGCCGGGGCCGCTATCCTCCACCATCAGGTGACAGACCCCGTCCGTGCAGACGGTCGTGATGCGCAGCGGCCCCGGCGTCGCGTGGTGTCGCGCATTTTCCAGCAAGGCCAGCAGCGCCTGCCGGATGCGGACGGGGTCGCAGTCGACCGGCGCCGTCACCCCCGGCGCACAGGAGAGGTCGAAGCCGGCCTCCGCCAGCCGGGGTTCCACCACCTGCACCACCGCGGCGATTTCAGCTGACAGATCCGCCGCCCTGAGCTGCAGGTCCAGCCGGTCGTTTTCGGCAAGGCCGACCAGCCGCAGATCGTCGATCAGACGTCCAAGCCCCTCGACCTGGGTCAGCAAAGACCGGTGCAGCTCGGGCGTGGGCTCGAAAATCCCCTCGGTCAGGCCCTGAAGGCGGCCACGCAGCACCGTCACCGGTGTCCGCAATTCGTGGGCAATGGCCGCGTTCCAGAACCGGCGCTCGTGTTCCACCCGCTCCAGCCGGTCGGCCATGGCATTGAAATCATGGACCAGCTGCGTGGCCTCGTCGGGCAGCGGATCATCGGCCGTGGCCCGCGCCGACAGATCCCCCTCGGCCAGCCGATGCAGACCACCGGCCACGGCGTTGATCGGCATCAGGATGCGCCGCGCCAGCCTGAGCGCCCAGAGGATACCGAGGCCGAGGGCCGTCAACGCCGTCAGCACCATCCACCCCCATTCCGCCGTCGTCGGGACCAGGCCGCTGTCGTCGGGGCCGGGGATGCTTGTGGGGAAGAGGGCGAACCAGAGTATGTAGAAGACGTAGGTGCCGAGCAGCGCCAGCGCGCTGATGATCAGGGAGAGAGAGACCATCGACCGGATGATGCGGCGGCTGAGACCACCATTGCCGGTCATGACGGATCTCCCAGCCGATAGCCGACCCCGCGCACGCTGGCCGGCACGGCCTCCAGACCGGCTGCTTCCAGCTTCTTGCGAAGCTTGCTGACATGGCTGTCCACCGTGCGTTCCAGGGTCTCTCCCTCGGGCAGGCAGGCGACCAGCAATTCCCCGCGACTGAAGACCCGCCGTGGCGCATACATCAGATGGGTCAGCAGCCTGAATTCGGTCAGGGTCAGCGTCAGGGGCTGGTCGCCATCCGGGCTGCACAGCCGGATTTCGTGGCTTTCCATATCCGCATGCAGCCGGCCGACGCGGATGACCTCCCGTCCATGGTCGCGGCCGGCCGGTCGGGAGCGGCGAAGCACCGCATTCACCCGCGCCACCACTTCCGCCGGATTGAACGGCTTCACGATGTAGTCGTCGGCACCGATCCGCAGGCCGGTCAACTTGTCCATGTCCTGATCCATGGCGGTCAGCATGATGACCGGTGTCTCGCCGCGATGGCGGATTTCGGACAGCACCTGCCAGCCGTCCAGGCGCGGCATCCCCACATCCAGCAGAACCAGATCGGGCTTGAGCGACAGATGCAGGTCGAGCGCCTGGCGCCCGTCCGCGGCACGGATGCTGCGCAGGCCGTTGCGGTCGAGATAGGCGGACAGGATCTCGGCGATCTCGGGTTCGTCCTCGGCAACGAGGACAAGCGCCCGGGGGGCGGAAGGCTGGGACGTGGCAACCCGCGAGGCGGGGATCGGCGGGTGGGGCATGGCTGGTCTGCATGTTTGCGGGCGGCCTCCACTCTATCTCCACACTCCGTCGACGGAAACGCCATTCCCCCGGCATAGGGTTCGCCCCGCTCGTCCCGCCTTGGGCGGAAAGGACGAGGAGACGTCATCCCTGAAAGGCCGATGCATGAGGATGGAACGCCTGCTTCGCAGCAGTGCCGGGCTCACCCTGGCGATGATTGTCCTGGCCGGGTGCAACGAGACGACGCCCAGGGCACCCACGCCGCTGCCCCGGGTGGCGGTGGTCGAGGTTGCCCCCGAGCGGCTGGAGGTCGTCGAGGATCTTCCCGGGCGTGTCGTTGCAGTGCGCGTGGCCGAGATCCGCCCGCAGGTCGGCGGCATCGTCCAGCGCCGGCTCTTCGAACAGGGCGCCGATATCCGCGCCGGCGACCCGCTGTTTCAGATCAATCCCGCCCCGTTCGAGGCCGATGTCGGGATGGCAGCGGCCGCCTTGCGGCGGGCCGAGGTTGTCGCGGCGCGCGCCGGCCAGCAGGTCCGGCGGCTGGGGCCCCTGCACCGGGCCGATGCGATCAGCGATCAGGCCCTGGACGATGCGGTGGCGCAGCGTGACCAGGCCGTCGCCGAGGTCGCACAGGCCCGCGCCACCCTGGACCGCCGCCGGCTGGATCTGGCCTTCACCACCGTGGAGGCGCCCATCGCAGGCCGTATCGATCAGGCCCTGGTGAGCGAGGGTGCCCTGGTCTCGCCGACCGATGCCACGCCTATGGCCCGCATCCAGCAGGTGGATCAGGTCTATGTCGATCTGCGTCAGCCGGCGCGCTCGCTGGAGGCACTGCGTGAGGCCCTGCGGCGTCGCACAGGGCCGGACGGCCAGTCGGTGGAGGGCCAGTCGGTGGATGGCCAGTCGACGGATGGGCCGTCCACGGACGGGGAGGGGCGTGGCCTGCCGGTGAGGATCCTGCGCAGCGACGGCACGCCATACGGCTCGATCGGGCACATCCTCTTCTCGGGCATCACGGTCGATGCCGGCACCGGCGATATGCTGCTGCGCGTTCTGGTCGACAATCCGTCGCGCGAGCTGCTGCCGGGCATGTTCGTGCGCGCCCGTGTGCCGCGGGCCGGATACGACGACGCCCTGATGATCCCCCAGCAGGCCGTGACGCGGGCGGGCGGCGCGCCGCAGGTCTGGACCGTTGCCGCCGATGCCACCGTCCGGCCGGTGCCCGTGACGTTGGGAGAACTGGTCGATCACCGCTATCGCGTCGCCACCGGCCTTGAAGCCGGTCAACGGGTGGTGGTCGAGGGCGTGGACAGGCTGGCCGAGGGGATCGGCGTCGAGCCGCAGATGTGGCGCCCGGGCGCCGATGCCGGCTGAGATCGGAGAGGGATCATGCCGCAGTTCTTCATCGATCGCCCGGTATTTGCCTGGGTGGTCGCACTGTTCATCATTCTGGCGGGCGTGCTTGCGCTGCCCCGGCTGCCCATCGCCCGCTATCCCTCGGTGGCCCCGCCCACGGTCAGCATCTATGCCACCTATACCGGCGCCAGCCCGCAGACGATGAACGACTCCGTTCTGGTTCCGATCGAGCGCGAGCTGTCGGGCGTGAGGAACCTGCTCTATTTCGAATCATCCGCCGATAGTTCGGGCACGGCGCAGGTCACCGTCACCTTCAAGCCCGGCACCGATCTGGAACTGGCGCAGGTGGATGTGCAGAACCGGCTGAAGGCCGTCGAACCCCGCCTGCCGCAGGCCGTTCGCCAGAACGGTCTGACGGTCGAGTCCGCGACCTCCGGCTTTCTGATGCTGATCAGCCTGAAATCCGAGGATGGCCGGTTCGACGAGACGGAATTGAGCGATTATCTGGCCCGCAATGTGATTGAGGAGCTGCGCCGCATCGACGGTGTCGGCCGGGTGCAGCTGTTCGGCGCCGAACAGGCGCTGCGCATCTGGGTCGATCCGTCGCGGCTGATCGCATTCGGCCTGTCGATGACCGATCTGTCGGCGGCGATCCTGCAGCAGAATGCCCGCATCGCCCCCGGGCGGCTGGGCGATGCGCCGGCCGTGCCGGGGCAGCGGGTGAGCGTGCCCCTGACGGTGGACGGGCAGCTGCAGACGCCGGACGCCTTTGCCCGCATCGTGTTGCGTGCCGCGGCCGACGGCTCGCGGGTGGTGCTGGGCGATGTCGCACGGATCGAGACCGGCGCGCAGACCTACAGCTTCGCGAACCGCGAGAACGGCAAACCCGCGACGCTTGCCGCCGTCCAGCTCTCCCCGGGGGCGAATGCGGTGCGGACCGCCGCCGCCGTCAAGGCGCGGCTCGACACGTTGAGCCAGAGCATGCCGGCGGGGATGAGCGTCGCCACCCCGTTCAACACGGCCCCTTTCGTCAAGATCTCGATCGAGAAGGTCATCTACACCCTGATCGAGGCGATGGTGCTGGTGTTCCTGGTGATGCTGCTGTTTCTCCAGAATCTCCGCTACACGCTGATCCCGGCCATCGTGGCGCCGATCGCGCTGCTCGGCACTTTCACGGTCATGCTGGTGGCGGGGTTCTCGATCAACGTGCTCACCATGTTCGGCATGGTGCTGGCCATCGGCATCATCGTCGACGATACGATCGTGGTGGTCGAGAATGTCGAACGGCTGATGGCTACCGAAGGGCGGTCGCCCCGCGACGCCACCCGCAAGGCCATGAAAGAGATCACCGGTGCGGTGATCGGCATCACCCTGGTGCTGACGGCGGTGTTCATTCCCATTGCCCTGGCCGGGGGTTCGGTCGGGGTGATCTATCGCCAGTTCGCCCTGTCGATGGTGGTGTCGATCCTGTTTTCGGCCCTCCTGGCCCTCAGTCTGACGCCGGCCCTTTGCGCCACGCTTCTGAAACCGGTCGGCCCCGGTGCGCATGACCGACGGGGTTTCTTCGGCTGGTTCAACCGGCGCTTCAATCACATGACCCGGTCCTATGAAACCCGTCTCGTCGCGGTCGTGCGGCGCAGCGGACGGGTGATGCTGGCCTTCGTGGCGATCACCGTGCTGCTGGTTCTGACCCTGCGCACCCTGCCATCCGCATTTCTGCCTGAAGAGGATCAGGGCTATTTCATGACCTCGGTTCAGCTGCCTGCGGATGCCACGCGCGAGCGCACCCTCGACGTCGTCCGGCGCCTGGAAACCCATCTTGCCGGTCGGCCGGCGATTACCTCGAACATGGTCATCCTGGGCTTCGGCTTCTCGGGGTCGGGGGCGAACACAGCCCAGGCCTTCGCGATGCTGAGCGACTGGGACCGGCGCAACGGCGCCACGGCGGCCGACGAGGCACGGCGCGTCGACGAGGCGATGGCGGACATCACCGACGGCACGGTGACGAGCCTTCTGCCGCCTGCGATCGACGAGATGGGCACGTCTTCGGGCTTCAGCCTGCGTCTCCTCGACCGCTCCGGTCGGGGGCATGACGCCCTGGAGGCGGCGACGGCCAGGCTGCTGGAGCTGGCGGGACAGAGCGACCGGCTTGCCAATGTCTATGCCGACGGCCTGCCGGCCGGGGCCGGTGTCCGCCTGGACATCGACCGCCAGAAGGCCGAGGCGTTGGGGGTGTCGTTCGCCGCGATCGGCGACACCCTGTCGGCCGCCATGGGCTCGCTCTATGTCGACGACTTCCCCCATGAAGGCCGTCTGCGGCAGGTGATCATCCAGGCAGACGCTGCCGCCCGCATGCAGGTGGATGATGTGCTGAAGCTGACCGTGCGCAATGCCGATGGCGGCATGGTACCGCTGTCCGCGGTCGTCACGCCCGTCTGGCAGGATCTGCCCCTGCAGGTGCAGCGCTATCAGGGGAGCCTGTCCTCCAGCATTTCCGGCAGCCCTGCACCCGGTGTCTCCAGCGGCGACGCCATGGCCGAAATGGAGCGGCTGGCGGCGCAGCTGCCCCCCGGTTTCCTGGTCGAGTGGAGCGGTCAATCCCTGCAGGAACGCATGTCGGCTGCCCAGGCGCCGCTGTTGATGGCCCTGTCGATGCTGGTGGTGTTCCTGGTTCTGGCCGCCCTCTACGAGAGCTGGTCGATTCCGCTCCCGGTCATGCTGGTGGTGCCGCTGGGTCTGATCGGCGCGGTGGCGGCGGTGATGCTGCGGGGCATGCCCGACGATGTGTTCTTCAAGGTCGGCCTGATCACCGTGATCGGCCTGTCGGCGAAGAACGCCATTCTGATCGTGGAATTCGCCCGCCAGCTGCACGAGCGCGGCATGGGTGTGATAGAGGCGGCAGTGACCGCGGCCCGGCTGCGCCTGCGCCCCGTTCTGATGACGTCGCTCGCCTTCGGCCTGGGCGTCGTGCCGCTGATGCTTGCCAGCGGCGCCAGTGCCGAAACCCAGCGGGCCATCGGCACCGGCGTCTTCGGGGGCATGGTCACGGCCACGCTTCTGGCGATCTTCTTCGTGCCCGGCTTCTTCGTGTTCGTGATCGGCGGCCGGGAGCGGCTGGCGGGCTGGTGGCGTGCCCGTCGGGGCACGCCGTCACAGCCACCGGCATCACGTCCCTGAGCCGGCATCACGTTCCAGAGGAGGTGTCGATCAGCACCGCGATCAGCTGCGCCGGCTGGTCGGACAGGTTCTGCCAGGCGTGGTTGGTCTCGCGCTGGATGACCACGTCGAAGGGCTCCAGGATGGTTTCCTCCTCGTCGAGGATCAGCTTCACCCGGCCCGAGAGCAGGACGATGTAGTCGATCGATCGGGTGCAGTGCATGTTGGGATGTTTCGCATCCGCATCATGGGCGTCGCTCGCCCCCATGCGGGCGAAGACATCGGCCGACAGCACCCGGTCGTTCTCTCCCACCCCGGCCGGCGGCAGCTGAAAGATCCGGAAGGTGTTGCCGCCCCGGGCGGGGGCCAGCACCACCGGCCGGTCGGCGCCGTCCGGGGTGGCGGTGTCCGGGCCATCCTCGGCCATGGCCCAGAGATCGATCAGACCGCGATGGGTTGCCGTTTCCAGCACATGCGGCGAGGGACCGTCGGAGAGGATCCGCGAGCGGCCTTCGGCCGTGTTGGTGGTGACGATGCGGCGAATGGGTTTGAGCATATGCGTTTTCCATATCCGGGGAGCGGGAAGGGTTCAGGAGGTGAGCAGGTAGAGCGACAGCACCGGAAACACCGCGAGCAGGATCAGGCGCAGCAGATCCGAGACCACGAAGATCGAGACGCCGCGGAAGATGGTCCCGAGCGGGATGTTGCCGGCGACGCCTTTGAGGACGAAGACGTTGAGGCCGATCGGCGGCGTGATCATGCCGAGCTCGATCACCACGATATTCACGATCGCCCACCAGACCGGGTCGTAGCCGAGCGAGACGACCAGCGGCAGCACGAAGGGCAGGGTGATCAGCATCGCCGAGACGGTCTCGAACACCGCCCCCAGCGCCAGATACATCACCAGCAGCGCGAAGATGATCACCAGCGGCGGCACCTCCATGGCACCGATGGTCGAGACCAGCACCTGCGGTGCGCCGCTGATCGTGAAGAAATACGAGAAGATCGAGGCGCCGAAGATGATCAGATAGATCACCGCCGTGTTGGTGGCGGTCTCGCCCAGCGCATGCAGGAAGCTGCCCCAGCTCAGGCGCCGGCGCAGCAGGGCCAGGAACAGGGTGAAGCAGGCGCCGACCGCGGCCGCCTCGTTCACCGTGACGATGCCGCCATAGATGCCGCCGATCACGGCGGTCAGCAGAACCAGCACCGCCCAGCTTTCGCGCAGCACCTTCCACCGCTCCGCCCAGCCGGTCCGAGGCCCCGCGGGACCGGCTTCGGGCACGAAGCGGGTATAGACGGTGATCGCGATGCCGTGGAAGACGACGGCGATGATCGCCGGGATCACGGCAGCCACGAAGACGTCCAGGATCGAGACCTGGGCCAGCACCGCATAGATGATCATGATGATCGAGGGCGGAACCAGGGCGCCGAGCGTGCCGCCGGCGGCGATGCAGCCGGTGGCGAAAGAGGGCGCGTAGCCGCGGTCCAGCATCTGGGGCAGGGCCACCCGGCCGAAGGTCGCGGCCGTGGCGGGCGACGAGCCGCAGACCGCGCCGAACAGCGCGCAGCCGCCCATGGTCGCGATCGCGAGCCCGCCGCGACGATGACCGACGAAGGCATGGGCCAGGCGGTAGATTTCGGCCGACAGGCCGCCGGCGGTGGCGAAACTGCCCATCAGCAGGAAGAGCGGGATGACCGCGAATTCGTAATTGGCGATGATCCCGGCCGGCTCCGAGACCAGGATGCTGAGCGAGGGCTTCACCCCGCCCAGGATCGCATAGCCGATGAAGCCGGCCATGCCCATGGCGATGCCGATCGGCACCCGGACCAGGATCAGGGCGAACATCAGGGCGAGGCCGAGCGCGCCGGTGGTCAAGGGATCCATCAGACCTCTCCCTGATGCGCGGCAAGACGGGCGGTGTCGCCGGTGGCGAGGTCGCGCAGCGCCGTGGCGACCACCACCAGCTGCACCGGCACGCAGAGCATGAAGAGAGCGGTGGCGGCCACCCACCAGGGGGCGATTTCGACCTCGAGGATGAACGAGGTCTCGCCGCTGTCGATCAGCTCCTGCGTGTAGACCACCAGCTGCCAGGCGAGCAGGGTGAAGAAGACCAGGGTCATGATTTCGGCGAAGAGATCGCAGGCGAGCTGCGCCCGCCGCGGCAGCCGGTCGGCCAGGAAGGTGACCTTGATGTTCTGCCGGCTGGCGATGGCGGCCGGGAAACAGGCCGCCATCGCCACCGCGATGAACAGGGTCGAGAGATCATAGACCCCGGCGATCGGGGCATCGGCGAGCCAACGCGCGCCGACATCGGCCAGGGTCGCGATGGCGATGATCAACAGGGCGGCGAGGCCTGCCAGCGCGATGAGCCGCGTGCAGGCGACGTTGAGCCCGTCGAGGCGGTCGAGGGTCATGTCAGACGCTCCGCTCCCGGGGGATCACCGGCCGGATCATTCGGCGCGGATACGGTCGAGTTCGGCCTTGAAGGCCGCGGCGAGCGCCGCTCCGTTCTCCTGCTCCGCAACGAATCTGTCCGAGCAGCCGGCCATCGCCGCCGACCAGGCGGCTGCGTCTTCGGCGGTCGGGATCACGATCGTCTGCCCGGGCGCCGCTTCGGTCTCCGCCAGCCGGCGGGCGTTTTCGGCATCCATGGCGGCGCCGAAGATGCGTGCCAGCTTTTCGCCACCCTCCGCCTGCATGGCCTTCTGCACGTCTTCGGGCAGGGCCTCGAACCGCTCCCGGGTCATCACGAAGCCGAAGGGCATCGAGCCCAGCGCCGCGTGGTAGTGATATTTCGTGGCACTGGAAATGCCGAAGGCATAGAGCGCGGCATAGTGCATCGGAGTGGCATCGATGATCCCGCGGCTCAGGCTTTCGGGGATCTTGGTGATCGGCATGCCGACCGGCACGCCGCCCACCGCCTCGACGCATTGCTGTTCCAGCTTTCCGGCGATCCGGATCTTCTGGCCCTTCAGGTCCGCAACCCGGTTCATCGGCTTGTTGCCGTGGAGCAGATAGGGCGAGGTGGCGACCATGCTCAACACCTCGAAGCCGTCATAGCCCCTGAGCCGGCCGCTTTCGACCATCCGCCAGAAGGCGACCGAGCCTTCGCCTGCGGTCCGGGAGGTGTCGGGCAGCTCAATCACCCAGTTGTCGGGGAACAGCCCCGGATTGTAGGCCGGGATGATGAAGGCGATGTCGGCGACGCCGTCGTTCAGCATCTTGATCTGCTTGGACCCGTCGCGCCCGAGCGTGCCGCCGGGGAAAAGCTGGATCCGGACCCGGCCGCCCGCGGCCTCTTCCACCGCCTGGACCCAGGGCTTGATCGCCTCCTGATAGGTGATCTCCTGCTCGGGCGTGAAGACGGCGAATTTCAGGTCGATGACCTCGTCGGCCCGGGCGGCGCCGGCGGCCAGCGTCGCCGTTGCCAGCGTGGCGGCCAGGACGGCCGCGATGCGCGGAAACCTCATGCTTCCTCCCCCCTGTCTTTTTGGATGTGGTCGGTCTTCGACGGATCGGGCCGATGTGCAGCAGGCGTCCGTCTGCCTTGGGGAATTGGTAGGCGACGCTTCGGCAGATGTAAAGCGCTTGTTTGAATCAGATGATTGGATCACTTGCTTGATGCAGGTGCTGGGGCTATGGTTGCATCAACGAACCGAAGGGAGGACACCGCCCGTGCCCAACGAAATCCTGATCAGGAACGTCTATCCGGCGGATCCGGATCTGGCCCCGCAGACCCGCCCGCGCCCGACCGACATCCTGGTGCGGGACGGCCGGATCGCGGCGGTCGAAGACGGGATCCAGGCGCCGGATGCCGAGGTGATCGAGGGGGATCGGGCGATTGCGGTGGCCGGCATGGTCGACAGCCATCGCCATGTCTGGCAGACGGCGATCCGCGGCGTGGCGGCCGACTGGTCACTGGCGGACTATGTGCGCGAGATCCGGGTCGGCTATGCCACCGCCTACACGCCCGAGCATATCTATCTGGCCAATCTGGCCGGTGCGCTCGAAGCGCTGGACACCGGCGTCACCACGCTTTGCGATTTCTCGCATCTGATGAACAGCCCCGCGCATGCCGAAGCCGCGATCCAGGGGCTGACCGATGCGGGCATCCGCGGCGTGTTCTGTTATGGCTTCTACGACGTGCCGGCGCGGGAGCGGGCCTTCGCCAGCCATGACGATCGCCTGCGCCATGCGGAAGAGGTGGCGCAGAGCTTTCGAGCGACCGCGGGGCCCTTGCTCGATTTCGGCGTCGCCCTGACCGAATTCGGCCTGGTCGGGCCGGATGTGACGGATCGGGAGCTGGCCTTCGCGCGGCGCCATGACGCGCTGATCACGCTGCATGTCGGCACTTTCGGCTCGCCCCACGGCATTGCCGATCTCGACCGTCGCGGCCGGCTGGGGCCGGACATGCTGCATGTCCATGCGAATATGTGCGGCGACGACGAGCTGGAACGGCTGGTCGCCTCGGGTGGCGGGCTGTCGATCACGCCCGAGACCGAGATGCAGATGGGCATGGGCTGGCCGGTGACCAACCGGCTGATCGAAGCCGGCGGGCTGCCCAGCTTCGGTGTCGACATCGCATCCAATATCGGCGGCGACATGCTGACCCAGATGCGTCTGGCCCTGCAGACGGCGCGCGCGATCGACAATCAGAAGGTGCTGGATCAGGGCATCGTGCCCGACAGGATCGGGCTGACCGTGCGCGATGCGCTGCGCTTCGGCACCGAGGGCGGGGCGCGTGCGATGCGGATGGGCGGGGAAATCGGCACGCTCCGCAAGGGCGCCCGGGCCGATATCGCGCTGTTCGCGACCGGCGGGCTGAATATGATGCCGATGGGCGACCCGGTTGCGATGCTGCTGCTGGAATCGCGGCCGGGCGACGCGGTGACCGTGCTGGTCGACGGCCGGGTGGTGAAGCGCGACGGCCGGATGGTCGGCGTGGATCTGGCGGGGCTGCGCGAGAAGCTGGACCGGGCCTTCGGCGAGATCGCCGACCGGGTGGCAGAGAGCCGCGACACCGCCGCCGGATCGTCCAATGCCTATGCACGTGTGGTGAAGAGAGCGACCGGAACCGATTGATGACCGAGATGGAAGCCCAGGGACAGTGTCAGCCGGCCGAGGGGCCGAAGGAGCGTATCCGGCTGGTCGCCCGCATGCTGATCAGCGAGCGCGGCGTCGATGCCGTCACCACCCGCGACATCGCGCGCGGCGCCGGGCTGAACGTGGCCGCGGTGAACTATCATTTCGGCACCAAGGACAATCTGGCCGTCGACGTCTTCCGCCAGGTGGCGCGGCGGAGCGCCGAATACCGGCTGGAGCAGCTGGACCGGCTGGAGGCAGAGGCCCGCGCCGCGGGGCGTCGGGTCCGGATCCGCCAGATCGTCGAGAGCTTCGTCAGCGGCTATTTCCGCGAGGATACGCCGGCCGAGGGCGGGCTGCTCGCCAATCTGATCCTGAAGAACCGGCTGATGCCGACCGAATGGACCTCGAACCTGATCGCCGAAGAGCTGGACGGCATGGCCCGGCGCTATATCGCCGCGATCGCGGCGGCGGCGCCCGACCTCGATCACGCCGAAGTCTGCTGGTTCTACAATTTCATGGTCGGCACGGTGCTGATCTCGGTCAGCCAGCGCGATGACGGCCGCCGGGTGGAGCGTCTGTCGGACGGCGGCTGCTCCATCCTGGCACGCGACGAGATGCGCGAGCACCTGGTGCGGTTCATTACCGGCGGGATCTCCACCGCCGGCCGGAAGACCGCCGGTCAAGACTGAAGGAAACCGCTACACATGTCCGGGCGTCTGGAAAGCTGGGTCGCAAGCGCGAACCAGGCCGAGACTTCTTTTCCCCTCAACAACCTGCCCTGCGGGGTGTTCAGCCGTGGCGGAGATGCACCGCGCTGCTGCATCGCGATCGGCGATCAGGTGCTGGATCTGGCCTGGCTGCAGCGCGCCGGCCTGCTCGACGGTCTGCCGGCGGTCTTCGATCAGCCGTCCTGGAATGGCTTCATGGCCGCGGGGACGGCGGCATGGTCGGCCCTGCGGCAGCGGTTGACCGGCCTGCTGTCGGCCGGTGCGGCCGAAGCGCCGCTGCTGCGCCCGGCGCTGGTGCCGCTGACGGAGGTGCAGTTGCATCTGCCGTTCACGGTTGCCGAATACACCGATTTCTTCTCGAGTGAAGACCATGCCCGCAATGCCGGCATGGCGCTGCGCGGCGCCGATACGCTGGCCGAGAACTGGGTGCATATCCCCGTCGGCTATAACGGCCGGGCCTCGACGGTGGTGGTCTCGGGCACGCCGGTCCGGCGGCCGCTTGGCCAGGTTCTGCCGGCCGGTGCGACGATGCCGGTCTTCGCCGCTTCGGCGCGGATGGATTTCGAACTGGAACTGGGGGCGGTGGTCGGCCTGCCCAACCGGCCGGGTGAGCCCGTCACCCTGGCCGAGGCCGAGGCGATGATCTTCGGCTATGTGCTGCTCAACGACTGGTCGGCCCGCGACATTCAGGGCTGGGAGAACCGGCCGCTCGGGCCCTTTCAGTCCAAGGGCTTCGCCACCTCGATCGGCGCCTGGATCGTGACCCGCGAGGCGCTGGCGGCGGCACGCTGCGCCGCCCCCGCACGGCACCTGCCGCTGCTGCCCTATCTGGACGATGCGGGCCGGCCGGCGCATTTCGACATCGACCTCACCGCAGAGCTGACCACCTCCGCGGGCACCGGGGCCGTCATCACCCGGACCAATTACCGGCGGATGTATTTCTCGCTGGTTCAGCAGCTCTGCCACCATGCCGCCAATGGCTGCGCCATGCGCACCGGCGACCTGATCGGATCCGGCACCGTCTCGGGCCCGGCCCCCGAAAACCGCGGCTGCCTGCTCGAAATCACCTGGAACGGCCGCGACCCGCTGCACCTGCCCGACGGCACGACCCGGCGCTATCTGGAAGACGGCGATACGCTCACCCTGTCCGGCTACGCTGACTGCGACGGCTACCGGATCGGCTTCGGCGAATGTGCGGGGACCATCACGGCGGCTGTGGCCGAGAGCGGCTGACAGCGAGGCCGGTTACTTCGTCTCACGGCCTGCATCATCGCCGTTCTTTCGGGTCCAATTCATCGGCGGTGGTGCAGGCTTTGCCGCGTCGGCGGGCTGCGAGGTTTCGGACGTCGCCGGAGGAGACACGGGTTTGCCACTCATCGTGTCTTCTTCTGTCTGAGGTCCTCCACGTCCCCCGGGACTTCCCCGTAAGTCCAGAAGCCCTTCACGACCTTGCGCATCCGTGGCGGCTGCGGCTTCTCCATCACCTGTCCCGTCTTCGGATCCCGCATCACGCGGTTGCGCAACTTCTGTGCCAGAGAGGCGATGTCTTCCATGTGATCCTCCATGGATCATGCTCTGAAAAAGCATAACGCAGATCAGTACGAGCGCGAAGCCCAACCCCATGATCAGAAAATGGAAGGCTCTGCTGCGGGCTTTCAGGCGTGCCCAATTGTTGCGGCGGCTGATTCCGGCCGATTTGGCGAGCTGTGTTATGAAGACGTTGCGAAGGTCTTCCAGAACGGCACGCTCCACGATCGCGTGGACGTCAAGATCACCTCCGGGCGTATCCGACCTGACGACCTCCAATGTATTCGCCTCAAGGTCGCTGTCTGCTGGTGAGGCCGGGGGTGTCGGCGTATAGTACGATATCAGCCGTTCTGCATAATCGAGCAGGTCTTCCTCGTGCATAGGATAACCAAACGCACGTGTACGTATTGCCTGATGAAGAAAATACAGAAGAGCAAAGATATCTGCGATCAATAGGATCAGAATCCCATAGATAAATATTATCCATAGATCATGATCCGCCGTTGGCAAATTGTGAAGAGCAAGGCTGATCAGGGTGATTAGTATACCGATAGATGTCGCGAAGAATGGCAAGCTTCGAACGACATTTTCTTCCTGATCTAGTTCCCGTTTGAAGCCATCAAGGACGAGCTTCTCCAAATAGTCCCCGGCTCTTCCTGAGGGAAGCCGCGCATAGGCTGGATCTGTCAGGTTATCTGCGTGCATATCGTCATCCAGCAGGTCGAAACGCCTGACGTTGCCGGGGATCCATCTTCAGGTTCAATTTCTTCTGAATTTATACAGGCGTCAACGAATTTAACTTATGAGTTAGATGCAACCAGTTCGTGTAGTGGTGAATATTTATCTATACTTTACAGCCATGCCCCACCATCCCGCTCCACCGGCCGTCCCCGGTCCGGCCTCTCGCCCTCGCGTTCGTCCGGGGCCTTGTCGCCCTCAAGCGGTGCGCCGTGTTGGGGCAGGCGGCGCATGATGATGTTGCCGTCGCCGTCGATTTCCGGGGCGGCGTAGCGGGGCAGGTCTTCGATGGCGTCGCGCAGGCTGGTCAGGGCCTCGTCCGCCGCGCGGCCCAGGCGTTCGAGCTTGGGCCCCAGACCCTCTTCCGGCGGCTCGTTTCCGGCGGCGAGGGCCGGACCGCCTGCAAGCAGGGCAATCCCCAGCATGGCCGTGGCGATGCGGTGCGTCGTCTTCCGGTTGCCGTGCGGGCGCATGACCTGATCCTCCAGCCCTGCATGATCCGCGGAACAGGGTCCACGGCGTGTGGGGGTTCCTTGCGGCACCCCCGGCCGCCATATAGTCTGATGCCGCATTCGGGCGGGTTCAACCCATGGCCGGCCCGGAGGGCGGCGAAGTTTCGCGTGCGGACCCCCGGGGCGGTCGCCCCGGAGCCAGGCCGCATGTGGGAGACATTCCAGGGAGGACTTCAGGTGATTCAGCTCTCGCACAAGGGTCTGATGCGCGAGGCGTGCTATATCGACGGCGCCTGGGTCGGCGCCGATGATGGCGCCACCATCACCGTCGACAATCCGGCGACGGGCGCCGTTATCGGCCGCGTGCCCAAGATGGGCGCCGCCGAGACCCGCCGCGCGATCGAGGCCGCCAATGCCGCGCTGCCGGCCTGGCGTGCCAAGACCGGCAAGGAGCGGGCGGCCCTGCTGCGCAAGTGGTTCGAGCTGATCATGGCGCATCAGGAAGACATCGCCCGGATCATGACCACCGAGCAGGGCAAGCCGCTGGCCGAGGCGAAGGGCGAAGTCGCCTATGCCGCGTCGTTCATCGAATGGTTCGCCGAAGAGGCCAAGCGCGTCTATGGCGACACCATCCCGACCTTCTCGGCCGGCAAGCGGATCGTGGTGACCAAGGAGCCGGTGGGCGTCGTCGGCGCGATCACGCCCTGGAACTTCCCCGCGGCGATGCTGACCCGCAAGGCCGGCCCGGCCCTGGCTGCCGGCTGCACTATGGTCTGCAAGCCCGCCTCGCAGACCCCGTTCACCGCGCTGGCCCTGATGGTGCTGGCCGAAGAGGCCGGCATCCCCAAGGGCGTGCTGAACCTGGTGACCGGCTCGGCCTCGGCGATCGGCGGCGAGATCACCTCCAGCCCGATCGTGCGCAAGCTGACCTTCACCGGCTCGACCGAGATCGGCAAGGTGCTGATCGAACAGTGCGCCGCCACCGTCAAGAAGGTGTCGATGGAGCTGGGCGGCAATGCGCCGTTCATCGTGTTCGACGATGCCGATCTGGATGCGGCGGTGGAAGGCGCGATCGTCTCCAAATATCGCAACAACGGCCAGACCTGCGTCTGCGCCAACCGGCTTTATGTCCAGCGCGGCGTGGCCAAGGCCTTCGCCGAGAAGCTGGCGGCCCGCGTCGCCCAGATGAAGGTCGGCGACGGCCTGGAGCAGGGCGTGGTCCTGGGGCCGCTGATCGACGACGCCGCGGTCGAGAAGGTCGACGAGCTTCTGGCCGATGCCACCTCGAAGGGCGCGGAAGTCATGCTCGGCGGCGGCCGTCACGAACTGGGCGGCCGGTTCTACAAGCCGACCATCGTCTTCGGCACCACCCAGGAGATGCGGGTGGCACGCGAGGAGATCTTCGGGCCGGTGGCGCCGATCTTCGTCTTCGACGAGGAGAAGGAGGCGGTCGCCTATGCCAACGACACCGAATTCGGCCTGGCCTCGTATTTCTATACCCGCGATGTCGGCCGGGTGTTCCGGGTGATGGAAGCCCTGGAATATGGCATCGTCGGCATCAATGAAGGCCTGATCTCCACCGAAGTCGCCCCCTTCGGCGGCGTGAAGGAGAGCGGCATGGGCCGCGAAGGCTCGAAGTACGGCATCGAGGACTACCTCGAAGTGAAGTACGCCCTGATCGGCGGCATCGGCGCCTGATCCGGACCGGCGGGGCAGGGCGGGTCTCGGCCCGTCTGCCCCTGCCGGACGACGACGCACCCAGGGACGCGAACGCCAGGAGACGCGAACGCATGTACGATTACGACCTGCTCACCATCGGCGCCGGATCGGGCGGCGTCGCAGGCTCGCGGCGCGCAGCCGAATACGGCGCCCGTGTCGCCATCGTCGAAGCGGGCCGGGTGGGCGGCACCTGCGTGCTGCGGGGCTGCGTGCCCAAAAAGCTGCTGGTCTATGGTGCGCATTTCCGCGACGAGATCGAGGATGCCCGCGGCTTCGGCTGGACGATCGAGGGCGCCAGCCACGATTGGGGCGCGCTGATCCGCACCAAGAACCGCGAGCTGGAGCGGCTGGAAGGCATCTACGAGACGATGCTGGCCAATTCGGGCGTGACCGTGCTGCGCGGCCGCGGCCGGGTTACCGGCCCGCACGAGGTGGAGGTCGACGGGCGCACCGTCACCGCCGAACGGATCCTGATCGCCACCGGCGGCCATGCCTATCTGCCGAAGATTCCGGGCATCGAGCACGTCATCACCTCGGACGAGGCGCTGGATCTGACCGAGCGCCCCGAACGGCTGGTGATCATCGGCGGCGGCTATATCGCCACGGAATTCGCCTCGATCTTCTCCACGCTCGGCACGCAGACGACGCTGGTGCTGCGCGGCGACCGGATCCTGCGCGGCTTCGACGCCGATATCCGCACCGCCGTCGAGGGCGAGATGCAGGCGCGCGGCATCGGCTTCCGCACCGGTGTCGAGCCGGTGCGCATCGATCGCCTGGCCGACGGTTTCGCCGTCACCCTCACCTCGGGTGAGGTGCTGGAGGCCGACCGGGTGATGTTCGCGACCGGCCGCGTGCCCAACACCGCCGGCCTCGGGCTCGAAGAGGTGGGTGTGCACATCCGCGAGAACGGCGCGATCGTGGTGAATGATCGCTACGAGACCCAGCTCCGCTCGATCCTGGCGGTGGGCGACGTGACCGACCGCTTCCAACTGACCCCGGTTGCGATCGCCGAGGCGCGCTCGCTGGCGGAGCGGCTCTATAACGACAACAACTACCGGCTGCGCTACGACACCCTGCCGACCGCCGTGTTCTGCACCCCCCAGGTGGGCACGGTCGGCCTGACGGAAGAGGCGGCTCGGCGGATGTACGCCTCGATCCGGATCTATCGGGCGCGCTTCCGGCCGATGAAGCACACGCTGACCGGCCGCGAGACCCGGGTGCTGATGAAGCTGGTGGTCGACGGTGCCAGCGACCGCGTGCTCGGCGCCCATATGGTCGGCGACGATGCGGCCGAAATCATCCAGTCGCTGGCGGTCGCGATCACCTGCGGCGCCACCAAGAAGCAGTTCGACGAGACGATCGCGCTGCACCCGAGTGCGGCCGAGGAATTCGTCACCATGCGCAGCCCGGTGAAGGATTGAGACGGCAGAGAGGCTGAACGCGCAGGTATTTGTTGCGATGCACAAAGCCGGCTTGCCGGATATTACATCCGTCACTGATCGGCCGTGCGGCGGTGTTGCATCATCTTCCGGCCCGCGTTTTGTTTGAAAACCACCGGGGGCGGCGGTATAGGTTCGAAACCGGCGACCGTCCGGGGGCCGGAGAAGATCCGGTCCATGGGGGGCGCGTTGCCGCCGCCGCTCTTTGTCTCTCCGGCCGGCATCCGGTGCCGGCCGTGCCTTCTCCGTGACCAGCTCACGTCCCGCCCAACGCACCACGTAAAGCCGTCCGACCAGATCGGCCCGCCGATCCCGACGCCCGCGAGGACCGAGACCCGATGCCTGCCACCTGGACCCCGCAAGCCTGGCGCGCGCTGCCCATCAAGCAGCAGCCGACCTACGACGATCCGGCGCATCTCGCGCGCGTCGAGGCCGAGCTTGCGGGCTATCCGCCGCTGGTCTTTGCCGGCGAGGCGCGGCGCCTGAAGGCGCATCTTGCGCGCGTCGCCGAAGGCAAGGCCTTCCTGCTCCAGGGCGGTGACTGCGCCGAGAGCTTCGCCGAGTTCAGCCCCAACAACATCCGCGACACGTTCCGCGTGCTGCTGCAGATGGCGGTCGTGCTGACCTATGGCGCCGGCATGCCGGTGGTGAAGGTGGGCCGCATGGCCGGCCAGTTCGCCAAGCCGCGCTCCGAGGATTTCGAGAACCGCGACGGCGTCGCGCTGCCGTCTTATCGCGGCGACATGGTCAACGGCATCGAGTTCGACGCCGCGGCCCGCAAGCCCGATCCCGACCGGCTGATCCGGGTCTACAACCAGTCGGCGGCGACGCTGAACCTGCTCAGGGCCTTCGCCCAGGGCGGCTTCGCCGACCTCAACCTGGTGCACAAGTGGAACCTGGCCTTCGTCGGCGGCTCCGAACAGGCCGAGCGCTACCGCGCGACGGCCGAGCGGATCTCGGATGCGCTCGACTTCATGGCCGCCTGCGGGGTGAATTCGGAAACCGCGCCGCAGCTGCGCCAGACCGATTTCTTCACCAGCCACGAGGCGCTGCTGCTGGGCTACGAGCAGTCGCTGACCCGTGTCGACAGCACCTCGGGCGACTGGTACGCCTGTTCGGCCCATATGCTGTGGATCGGTGACCGGACCCGCCAGCTGGACGGCGCCCATGTCCAGTTCATGTCTGGCATCGCCAACCCGATCGGCGTCAAGGCCGGCCCGTCGATGGATCCGGACGAGCTGCTGCGCCTGATCGATGCGCTGAACCCCGCCAACGAGCCCGGCCGGCTGACCGTGATCGTGCGCATGGGGGCGGACAAGGTGGCCGACAAGCTGCCGGCCCTGGTCCGCAAGGTCGAAGGCGAGGGCCGCAAGGTGGTCTGGTCCTGCGATCCGATGCATGGCAACACCATGAAGACCGAGACCGGCTACAAGACCCGCTCGGTCGACCGGGTGCTGGCCGAGGTGCGGAACTTCTTCGCCGTCCATCAGGCCGAAGGCAGCCATGCCGGCGGCGTGCATTTCGAGATGACCGGCCAGGACGTCACCGAATGCGTCGGCGGCCTGCGCGCCATCGACCAGTATGGCCTGGCCGACCGCTACCACACCCATTGCGACCCGCGGCTGAATGCCGAACAGAGCCTGGAACTGGCCTTCCAGATCGCCGATGCCCTGCGCCGTGAACGCCTGGGCCTGCCCCAGGCCCCGGCCGCGGCGGCGGGTGCCGCACGGTGACATCCGTATCCGCGACCCCCAAGGGTCGGACCGATGCGGCGGCCCCGGAGACCGGGGCCGCCGTCATTCCTTCCGCTGGCCCCCGAACATCCTCTGCCGACAGCTCTTCTGCCGACAGCTCATCCGCGGACGCCCCGTCCGCCGGCACCACGGAACTGCCGAGGCTGCGCATGTCTGCCACCAACGACTTCGTCGCCGCCTATACCGATGTCTACTTCAAGCGCACGCGGCGCATCGTCGAGCGTTTCGGCGATCGCAGCGTGACCTATGCCGTGTTCATGCGCCGCCCGGTGCTGGCGACGCTGAAACTCGCCATCGACTGGATCGAGGCGATGGCCCGGCTGCGCGGGGTGGAGATCGTGATCGAACCCTGCCACGAGGAAGGCTCGTGGGTGGGGGCGGGCGAGCCGCTGATGTACATCACCGGCCCGATGTCGGCGCTGGTCGAGCTTGAGACGGTGTATCTCCAGCGTCTGGGCGCCCCTTGTGTCGCCGCCTATAACGCCTGGAGCATGGCGGTCGCCCTGCCGCGCGCGGCCTTCCTCGCCATGGATGCCCGCCATTGCGCCGGTGCCGAAATGGCCGAGATGATGGCCTATGCGGCGAGCGTCGGCTCGGCTGCGGCCCAGGCGGAAGGGGCGGTGGGCTTCATCGGCAATGCCACCGATGCGACGGCGGTGCATTTCGGCAATGCCCATGGTTTCGGCACCATGCCCCATGCGCTGATCGGCTATGCCGGCTCCACGCTTCGGGCCGCGGAGATGTTCGTCGACACCTTCCCGGGCGATGCGCTGACCGTGCTGGTCGACTATTACGGCGCCGAGATCACCGATGCGCTGGCGGTCTGCCGCCGCTTCCCCGAGATGGCGGCGGCCGGCAAGCTGTCGGTACGGCTCGACACCCATGGTGGCCGCTTCCTGGAAGGGTTGGATCCGGCGCTGTCTTATGCGGCGCTGGAACGCAACCGCCCCGACGCGATCCGTCGCTATCGCAGCGAGACCGAGCTGAAATGGCTGCTCGGCCCCGGGGTTTCGGCGGCGGCGATCTTCCAGATGCGGAACGCCCTGGACGATGCCGGGTTCGATAAGGTGCGCATCGTCGCTTCCAGCGGCTTCGGGCCCGAGAAGTGCCGGGTGATGGGCAGCGTCGAAGCCCCGATCGACGTGGTCGGCACCGGCTCTTTCCTGCCCGAGAAGTGGAGCGAGACCTACGCGACCGCGGACATCGTATCGTATGACGGGCGCGAGAGCGTGAAGGTCGGGCGCGAATTCCTGCTGCCGTCGCGGCGGCCCCGCCGCTGACGGCTCTCCGTGCCGTGCTTTCCGACAGGATCCGGACCGACATGACCCAGCTTCTGACCCTGGCCCTGGCCCAGATCAACCCCGTCGTCGGCGATGTCGAGGGCAATGCCCGGCAGCTGCTGGAGGCACGGCAACAGGCGGCGGAACAGGGCGCCGATCTCTGCGTCACCGGCGAGCTGTCGCTGATCGGCTATCCGCCCGAGGATCTGGTGCGCAAGCCGGCGCTGATGCGCGCGGTGGCATCCGCGCTCGACATGCTGGCGGCCGCGACCGCCGATGGCGGGCCGGCGCTGATCGTGGGCGCCCCCCATGCCGAGGGCGGCAAGCTTTACAACGCGGCCTATGTTCTGGATGGCGGCCACGTCACCGGCGTGGTGCGCAAGCATGCGCTGCCCAATTACGGCGTGTTCGACGAACTCAGGGTCTTCGACCTGGCGCCGCCGGCCGGGCCGGTGGTGATCCGCGGCTGGCGGGTCGGGCTGATGGTCTGCGAGGATATGTGGCGGCCGGATTCGGCCGAATGCCTGGCCGAAAGCGGGGCCGAATTCCTGCTGGTGATCAACGGCAGCCCCTATGAGGTCGACAAGCGCGACCAGCGTCTGGCCCATGCGGTGGCGCGGGTGCACGAAACCGGCCTGCCGCTCGCCTATGTCAATCTGGTCGGCGGCCAGGACGAGCTGGTCTTCGACGGTGCCTCTTTCGTGCTCGACCGCGACGGTGCGCTGAAGGTTCAGGCGCCGGCCTGGATCAGCGGCACCACGCCTGCCCATATCCGCCGCACCGAGGCGGGCGAGGTGGTGGCCGAGGCTGGCCCGCTGTCGCCCGAGCCCGAGGTGCTGGAGGCGATCTACTCGGCGATGATGCTGGGCCTGGCCGATTACGTGAACAAGAACGGTTTCCCGGGCGTGGTGCTGGGCCTGTCGGGCGGCATCGACAGTGCCCTGTCGCTGGCGGTGGCGGTGGATGCGCTGGGGGCGGATCGGGTCCGCGCGGTGATGATGCCCTCGCGCTATACCAGCCGCGACAGCCTGGACGATGCGGCGCTTTGTGCCGAACTCTGCGGTGTGCGGCTGGACGAGATCCCGATCGAGCCGGCGGTGCAGGCCTTCTCGACCATGCTGGCGCCGGTCTTCGGCAATCGCGGCCCGGATGTGACGGAAGAGAACATCCAGTCGCGCATCCGTGGCGTCATCCTGATGGCGATGAGCAACAAGTTCGGCGACATGGTGCTGACCACCGGCAACAAGTCCGAGATGTCGGTCGGCTATGCCACGCTTTATGGCGACATGTGCGGCGGCTATTCGGTGCTGAAGGACGTCTACAAGATGACGGTCTTCGAGCTGTCGCGCTGGCGCAATGCCCAGAAGCCGGAAGGCGCGCTCGGCCCCGACGGGCCGGTGATGCCCGAGCGGGTGATCGCCAAGCCGCCATCGGCCGAGCTGCGCGAGGATCAGAAGGACGAGGACAGCCTGCCGCCCTATGAACGGCTGGACGCCATTCTGGAAGGCCTGGTCGAGAAAGAGCTGCCCCACCGGGTGCTGGTGGAGCAGGGCCAGGATCGTGACGAGGTCGACCGTATCGCCCGCCTGCTCTATGTGGCGGAATACAAGCGTCGCCAATCGCCCCCGGGCGTGAAGATCACCGGCCGTGCCTTCGGGCGCGACCGGCGCTATCCGATCACCAACCGCTTCCGCGACCGGGCCTGAGGCCCGGCCGCCGCCCTGTCGGCGCCGCGGCTGCGGACCGGCGCGGCCATCTGCCCTGGTTCCACCGAGTATCGGCCCATATGACCGTCAAGACCCGCTTCGCGCCGTCTCCGACCGGACGTCTCCATGTCGGCAATGCCCGCACCGCGCTGGTGAACTGGCTCTATGCCCGCGCCCATGGCGGGGTGATGCAACTCCGGATCGATGACACCGATCGCGAGCGCAGCCGCGAGGACTATGTGGCGGGCGTTCTGGCCGATCTCGACTGGCTGGGCATTCCGGCCGACGAGAGCTTCCGCCAGACCGAACGCGCCGATCGCCATGCCGCCGCTTTCGAACGCCTGGTCGCCTGCGGCCGGCTCTATCCCTGTTACGAAACCCCGGAAGAGCTGTCGGCGCGGCGTGCGGCCCAGCTGGCCGCCGGTCGGCCGCCGGTCTATGACCGTGCGGCGCTGTCCCTTTCCGATGCCGATCGTGCGGCGCTGGAGGCCGAAGGCCGCCGGCCGCACTGGCGCTTCCGGCTGGATGACCGCGAGACATCCTGGGAGGATCTGGTCCGCGGCCGGATCGACGTTCATGCCGGATCGCTGTCCGACCCGGTGCTGATCCGCGCCGACGGTGCCCCCACCTATACGCTCGCCACCGTGGTCGACGACGCCGAGACCGGCGTCACCCATGTGATCCGCGGCGAGGACCACATCACCAACACGGCGGCGCAGATCCAGCTGTTCCATGCGCTGGGGGCCGCCGAACCGCATTTCGGCCATCTGGCTTGGCTGCTGGATGCCGGCGGCGCCGGGCTTTCCAAGCGCGTCGGCTCGCTTGCGGTGGCGGAACTGCGCGAGGACGGCATGGAGCCGCTGGCGGTGGCGGCCTTCCTCGCCCGGCTCGGCACTTCGGATGCGATCGAACCGGTCGCGGGGCTGGACGAGCTGGTGGCGAGCTTCGATATCAGCCGCTTCGGCCGGGCGGCTGCCCGTTTCGACCCCGCCGATCTGGTCCAGCTGAATGCCCGGCAGATCCGGCGTCTGGATGCCGGGGGCGTGCGCACGCGGCTGGTCGGGCTGGGCGTGCCCGATGATCTGGTGGCCCCGTTCTGGGATGCCGTCTCGGGCAATATCGAGCGGATCGCCGAGGCGGGCCGCTGGTGGCAGGTCGTGGCCGGGCCGGTGACGCCGGTGATCGAGGCCGACGAGACGTCGCAGGCGGTGCTTGCCGCGGCCCGCGACACCTTGCCGCCGGAGCCCTGGGACGAGACGACCTGGAGCGCCTGGACCCGCGGGATTCAGGGCCTGACGGGGGTGAAGGGGCGGGGGCTTTTCAGGCCGCTCCGCCTGGCGCTGACCGCGGCCGAGCATGGACCGGAGCTGAAAAAGCTGCTACCGATGATCGGCGCCGCGCGTGCCGCGGCCCGGCTTTCCGGCCAGGATGCCTGATGCCTGGCGCCTGATGCCCGAGGCCACCTGATTCAACCGGCCGGCGCCTCCGCCGTTCGCCCGTCTTTGATTGCCTGCCCGAGGACGAGCCATCATGGCGCTTTCCGTCTACAACACCCGCACCCGTGCCAAGGAAGCTTTCGAGCCGATCGATCCGGACCATATCCGGATGTATGTCTGCGGCCCCACGGTCTATGACCGCGCGCATATCGGCAATGCCCGGCCGGTGGTGGTGTTCGACACCCTCTACCGCCTGCTGAAGGCGAGCTATCCGCGCGTCACCTATGTCCGCAACATCACCGATGTCGACGACAAGATCATCGTGCGGGCGAAGGAAAGCGGCGAGGCGATCGAGACCCTGACCGCCCGCACCGCGCTGATGTTCCACGAGGATATGGGCGAGCTGAACGCGCTGCCGCCGTCGATCGAGCCGCGCGCGACCGAGCATATCCCGCAGATGATCGACATGATCCGCCGGCTGATGGCCAAGGATCATGCCTACGAGGCCGAGGGCCATGTGCTGTTCAGCGTGCCGTCGATGCCCGATTACGGCGGGCTGTCGCGCCGCGATCGGGAAGAGATGGTGGCGGGGGCCCGGGTGGAGGTGGCACCCTACAAGCGCGATGCCGCCGATTTCGTGCTCTGGAAGCCGAGTGCCGATGATCAGCCCGGCTGGTCCAGCCCCTGGGGCCGCGGCCGTCCGGGCTGGCATATCGAATGCTCGGCCATGGCCGAGGCCCATCTGGGCGAGACCTTCGACATCCATGGCGGCGGCCAGGATCTGATCTTCCCGCATCACGAGAACGAGATCGCCCAGAGCCAGTGCGCCCATGACGGCGCGCTGTTCGTCCGCTACTGGATGCATAACGGCTTCATCAATGTCGACGGCGAGAAGATGTCGAAATCGCTCGGCAACTTCTTCACCGTCCGCGACCTGCTGGGCCATGTGCCGGGCGAGGCGGTGCGTCTGCTGATGCTCCAGACCCATTACCGCCGGCCGCTGGACTGGACGCAGGAGGGTATGGAGCGGGCGAAGCAGACGCTCGACCGCTTCTACAACACCCTGCGGCTGATGGACGAGATCGAGCCCGACGGCGATTGCCGCGTCTATCCCGACGCGGTGCGTGCGGCGCTTGAAGACGACCTCAACACCCCGCTTGCGCTGATGCATCTGCATGAGCTGGTGGGGGAGGCGAACCGCACCACCGATCGGGCCGAACGGGCCCGGCTGAAGGCGCAGATCCTGGGGGCGGGGCATGCGCTCGGCCTGCTGCGGCTCGACCCCGAAGCCTGGTTCCGCGGCGGCCCCGCCTCGGGCGGCGAGACCGGCCCCGACGAGGCCGAGATCGAGCATCTGATCAACGAACGCCTGGCCGCGCGCCGCAACCGCGACTTCGCCACCGCCGACCGGATCCGCGACGATCTGAAGGCACGCGGCGTGGTGCTGGAAGACGGGCCCGACGGCACGCGCTGGAAGCGCGGCTGAGGCATTACCCGGCACAATTGATGTGCCGCAGGTGTGACTTGCGTATTTCCGTTTCGCATCGGCTGGTTCCGGGTGCTAAACATGTCCCGGAACAGCCGATCGACGGAGAATACGACCCCCATGTCCGGTGAGCGCATCTATCTCTACGACAGCACGCTGCGCGATGGCGCGCAGACCCGTGGCGTTGATTTCACGGCGGCCGACAAGGCCGCGATTGCGCGTGAACTGGACCGGCTGGGCATTGACTATATTGAAGGCGGCTGGCCGGGCGCCAACCAGACCGACGACGCCTTCTTCGGCGATCTGCCGCGGATGCAGCGGGCGCGGATCTCGGCCTTCGGCATGACCCGGCGGTCGGGGCGCTCGGCCGAGAACGATCCCGGATTGTCCGCGGTGCTGAACGCGCCGGTCCAGGCGGTGTGTCTGGTGGGCAAGAGCTGGGATTTCCAGGCGACCGTGGCGCTGGGTGTCGATCTGGACGAGAACCTGCGCATGGTGTCGGACAGCATCGGCCATGCCGCGCGGGTCAAGGCCGAGGCGATGTTCGATGCCGAACATTTCTTCGACGGCTACAAGGCCAATCCCGACTATGCGCTGGCCTGCGTCAGGGCGGCATATCAGGCCGGCGCCCGCTGGGTGGTGCTCTGCGACACCAATGGCGGCACGCTGCCGCATGAGATCGAGGACATCGTCTCCCATGTGGCGACGATCGTTCCCGGCGAGCGGCTGGGCATCCACTGCCATGACGATACCGGCAATGCCGTCGCCAACAGCCTGGCGGCGGTCCGTGCCGGGGTGCGCCAGATCCAGGGCACGCTGAACGGCCTGGGGGAGCGCTGCGGTAATGCCAATCTGGTGACCCTGCTGCCGACCCTGATGCTGAAGATGGGCTATACGACCGGGGTCGACGAGGCCGGGCTCGCCCATCTGACCAGCGTCAGCCGCGCCTTCGACGAGCGGATGAACCGGGCGCCGAACATTCATGCGCCCTATGTCGGCGCCGCCGCCTTCGCCCATAAGGGCGGGCTGCATGCGAGCGCGGTGCTCAAGGATCCGCGCGCCTATGAGCATATCCGCCCGGAACAGGTCGGCAATCAGCGCCATGTCCTGGTCTCGGACCAGGCCGGCCGGGCCAATCTTCTGGCGCGGCTCGCCGAGATCGGCATCGAGGTCGACCCGTCGGATCCGCGCCTGCCGACCCTGCTGGAGCAGGTGAAGGCCAACGAGCATATGGGCTATGCCTATGACGGCGCCGAGGCCAGCCTGGAGCTGCTCGCCCGTCGCGCGCTGGGCGAGGTGCCGGAATATTTCCGCCTGCTGTCCTTCCGGGTGATCGACGAGCGCCGCTACAATGCCCGCGGCGAGCTGGTGACCCTGTCGGAAGCGACGATCAAGATCTCGGTCGGCGGGGTGCCGGTGATGGCGGTGGCAGAGGGCAACGGCCCGGTCAACGCGCTCGACACCGCCCTGCGACGGGCGATCGCCCAGACCTATCAGCCGGTGCGCGACATGCGGCTGGTCGATTACAAGGTCCGGATCATGTCGGCCCCGGACGGCACCGGCACCGATGCGGTGACCCGGGTGGTGATCGAAAGTGCCGATACCGCCGGCGACCACTGGTCGACGGTCGGCGTCTCGGCTAACGTCGTCAATGCCTCTTACGAGGCGCTGGCCGACGGCATCACCTGGCGGCTCTATCGCGCCGGGGTATCGGTGCAGGCGGCGGCAGAGGTTGCGGCGGCCAATAGCGTCGCCTGAGGACCCGATAGCGTCTTTGTCCGGCGGCCGGCTCCCTTCGCAGCAACAAGATATATGAGCGCATGACCGATCAGTCCGAGCAGCGGCCGCCCAAGGCGGCCGCCACCCGTGGCATTGAAGGTGCCGTCGGCAACCAGGCCGCCATCATACTGGTGAACACCCAGATCGCCGACAATATCGGCTCGGCCGCACGGTCGATGCTGAATTTCGGCCTGACCGACATGCGCCTGGTGGCACCGCGCTGCGAATGGCCGAGCGAGCGGGCGCGGGTTCTGGCCTCGGGCGCCGATGCGGTGCTCGACAACGCCCGGATCTATGCGACGGTGGCGGATGCGGTCGGCGATCTGGATTTCGTGGTCGCCTCCACCGCGCGGCCGCGCGACATGGTGAAGCCGGTGGCGACACCCGCCGCGGCGGCGGCGCGCATGCGCGGCCATGTCGAGGCCGGCGGCCGGGTCGGCATTCTGTTCGGCCCCGAGCGCACCGGGCTTGAGAATGACGATGTGGCTCTGGCCGATCTGATCCTGACCGTGCCGCTCAACCCCGCTTTCGCCTCGCTGAACCTTGCCCAGGCGGTGGCGCTGGTCTCGTATGAATGGTTCACCGCACGCGACGAGACCGTGCCGGTGCAGCTCGATTTCGGCCGCTATGGCCGGGCGAGCAAGCAGGAGATCGATGCCTTCCTGGAGCATCTGGGCCAGGCGCTCGACTGGTCGGGGGTGGTGCGCAACCGGCAGATGCGGCCGACGATGCTGCGCAATCTGCAGGCCATGTTCCTGCGCGCCGATCTGACCGGGCAGGAGGTCCGCTCGCTGCGTGGCTTCCTGCACGGGCTGATGATCCGGGGCGCGCGCGACGAGGAACTGGCGGCCTTTCCGTCCTATCGCCGCCGCCGCGAGGCGCTGGATCAGGCCGAGACCGGCGGCGCCCCGGCCGAGACCGGCGGTCGCCGGTCGTCCCGTCGCCGCCGCCATGCCGAAGCCGAGGCGCGCGCCGAGGCCCTGCGTCTGCGCCCGGGCGCCGGCGATGCGCTGATCGTGACCGATCCGCAATATGATTTCATGCCCGGCGGCGCGCTGGCGGTCGCCGGCGGCGACCAGATCGTGCCGGTGGTCAACCGGATCGGACGGCTGTTCACCGAGGTGGTGCTGACCCAGGACTGGCACCCGGCCGGCCATGCCTCTTTCGCTTCCAGCCATGCCGGCAAGGCGCCGTTCCAGACCGCGGAGCTTGCCTATGGCACCCAGGTGCTCTGGCCCGACCATTGCGTGCAGGGCAGCCATGGCGCCAGGCTGCATGACGATCTGGATCTGCCCCATGCCCGGCTGATCATCCGCAAGGGCGACGACGCCACGGTCGACAGCTATTCGGCCTTCCTCGCCGCCGACCGGCGCAGCGCCACCGGGCTCGACGGCTATCTGCGCTCGCGCAGCGTCAAGCGGGTTTTCGTCTGCGGGCTCGCCACCGATTTCTGTGTCGCCTGGACGGCGCTCGACGCCCGGGCCGCCGGTTTCGAGGTGGTTCTGGTGGAAGATGCCTGCCGGGCCATCGATACCGACGGCTCGCTGGACCGCGCACGCGCCGAGATGACGGCGGCCGGTGTGCGCTTCGTATCCGCCGGTGATCTGTTCATCTGACCGAGGCCCCCGCAGCATGTCTGTCGGGGGCGTTGCATCATCTGAAAATGTTATGTTATATCGTATCAATAACCAGGAGGGCGGGATGCTTGACCAGTCATGGGCGGCTCCACTATCGTCATCCGCGACGGTTCCCCTCGGGGATCAAAAGGGAACGGGGTGCAGGCGGTGATCCGCGTCAGGCCCCGGCTGCCCCCGCAACTGTAGACGGCGAGCTGGCCGTCAGCGATGCCACTGGTTGCCCGGCATATCGGGGCGCCGGGAAGGCGACGGACCGGCGATGACTCGTGAGCCAGGAGACCTGCCGTCATTCGTGGTCACGCGCGTGCCCATCGGTCGGGGTGTATCGATGGCGATCCGGGGGGAATGCTCCACCCGGATCCGGCCTGCGGTGACGTGCCACGCAGGTGAGGCCCAAGATGTCCGCCACGCCCCGGGCTGCCGTGCCATCGGCCGCGGCCAGCTCTCCATTTGCCAGCCCACCATCCGCCCTCTGGGCGGATGCCGATGCCGCCTTCTTCGCCGAACAACTCGCGCGGTCGGACTATGCCCGCAATCTGGGCGATACGCTTCGTGCGCTTTACGGCGGCCGGCCGCGCAGCCTGATCGATATCGGCGCCGGATCGGGCCTGCTCGGCCAGGCCGTGATCGCCCGCGGCGGGCGCTGGTGCGCCATCGAACCCAATGCCCATATGCGCGGCCGGCTGGCCGGGCTTGCCGAGGCGCGGCCCGACCTGTCGATCGAGATCCGCGACGCCGTCTGGCAGGAGCTTGCGCCCGCCGATCCGGCGGCGCCGGCCGATCTGGTGCTCTGCGCCAATATTCCGGGGCCGATCGGACAGGCCCGGGCGCTGCATGCCCGCACCCGGCCGCTCGGCCGGATGCTCGCCTGGATCGTGCCGGCCCAGGCGGGACCGCGCAGCTGGTGTCTGGCGGGTTTTCTGCCATCCCATCTTCATGGTGAAGACATCACCCCCGGCGACCGGCTGGCGCTCGACGAGCTGGGGGGCGACCTTGCCCCCGATACGGTCCATCTGGTGCCCTGGACCTTCCGGGCGCTGTTTCCCGACCGTGCCGCCGCACGCGCGCATATGCTCGACCATCTGGGCCGCCGCGGTCATGCGGTGGACGATCTGGAGGCGCGGCTCGATCATCATCTCGATCTGGCGCTGGTCGAAGCCGATGGCGGGGTGATCGCCGAGGCGCCCAAGCTCTCCGCCGTCTTCCTCTGGCACGCCTGACACCATAAGAAAAACCGGATCATCAGCCCATGCGCATCCCCTCGCTGCGCCGGCCCGCCCTTGGCGTGCTGGCCCTGTCCTGCTCCGTCGCCTGTCTTCCCGATGCGGCGGAGGCCGACGTCGCCACCGAACTCGACCGCATGCTGATCACCGCCCAGGGCCGCGACGAACCCCGCGCCCGGGCCGCCGGCACCGTGCAGGTGATCGACACCGCCACCATCCGCCGGTCGTCCGCCCGGTCGGTGACCGATCTGCTGGCGGAAAACGCCGTCGGCTTCTTCAGCGACTGGAGCCCGGGCCAGACCTCGTTCAACATCCGCGGCGGCGCGACCGACGGCCAGGGCCGCGACTGGCGCAGCCAGGTGACGGTGCTGATGAACGGCCGCCGTGCCGGCACCGCCAATCTCTCCAAGCTCTCGCCCGATGATCTGGACCGGATCGAGATCATCCGCGGCCCGGCCTCGGTGATCTATGGCGCCCAGGCGATCGGCGGCGTGGTCAACCTGGTTACCCGCAGCGGCGCCACCGAGGATCCGGGCAGCGAGATCACCGCCCGGGTCGGTTCCTTCGGCCTGGTCCGCGGCCATGCCGCCAATGCCGGCAGCACGGCCGGCTTCGACCATTATGTCGGCATCGGCGGTGGTCTCTCCGACGACTACCACACCCCCGAGGGGCAGCTTGCCAACACCGCCTGGAAACGCGGCGGCGGTCTGGCAGCGCTTGGTTTCGAGAGTGAGGATGTCGGGCGCATCGACCTGACGCTCCGCACCGACGGTGTCTATGATGCCGGCTTCCGCGGCTCGCAATGGGATCTGGACAACACCGACGACCGGCGCAACGCCTCGCTCGATCTTGCCTGGGACACCGAATTCGGCGGCGGGCTGGGGCTTTCGGCCCAGGCCTATGCGGTGCGTGATGTCGACAGCTTTCACTGGGGGTCGGAGCGTCAGCGCAGTGGTGCGCCGGGCTTTTCGGTCGACGACAACCGCCGCCAGCTCGACGTGCTGGGGCTGAAGCTGGCGCCGCGGCTGGCGGTGGGGGACGATACCGACCTTCTGTTCGGCATCGATGCTGAAACCGCGAAACTGCGCAGCGACCGCTTCCGCCAGTCGGTCTCGGGCGGGGCCACCTCTCAGGTGCCGCCCTATGACATCAACCAGGATACCGAGGATTTCGGCGTGTATGGCGAGGGCGTGCATCGGGCCTTCGACGACGCGCTGACCCTGCGGGCCGGCGCCCGCTGGACCTATGGCCGGGTTTCGACCAGGGCCACCCCCAACCAGCCGCTGCTGGTGGAGCGCACCGAAAGCTGGGACGATGTCACCTGGAGTGTCGGCGCCGCCTGGGCGGCCTGGCCGACGGTGACCCTCAGGGCCGGCGTCGCCACCGGCTTCCGCGCGCCGACCGGCACCGAGCTTGGGGCGGACTTCACCGCCGTCGGCGGCGGCCGCACCTTCGGCAATCCGAACCTCGATCCCGAACGCAGCCTGCAATACGAAATCGGCGCCGCCCATGCCGATGGGCCGCTGTTCCTGGATCTGGCGCTGTTCCAGAACACCATCACCGACCGGATCACCACCGTCACCACCGGGCCGGATGAGCGGACCTATGCCAATTCCGCGGGCGATGCGGTGATCCGCGGCCTGGAGCTGCAGGCGGCCTATGACATCGCCCGGCGCCTGGGCTGGGACGGCTGGACCCTGATCGCGCGCGGCTCCGGCGTGTGGAATTTCGAGATGCGCGACAAGGGTGCCGATGCGGCCCTGACCGGGCCCTATACCGACAAGCTGCAGCGCATGCATGAAACCCAGGCGGCGCTCGGCATCACCACCGGCCAGCCCGGGGTGTGGAGCCTGACCACCACGGCTGTGTTCCGCGGCCCGCTCTATTACGATACCGAAGAAAGTCTGGTGGCGGGGGCCGAGCCCGACAGCCGCTATGTCCATCGCAAGGGATCGAGCTGGCTGATGAACCTGCGCGGCGACTGGTTCGTGACCGAGACGCTGACGCTGTTCGCCGGCGTCGACAACCTGTTCGATGTGAACGACCACCCGCTGTTCATCGCCACCGACACCGTGCCCTCGCTCGGCGATCCGGTGTCGTCGAATGGCGGCGGCACCGGCAACAGCCAGGCGGGGCGGGCGGCCTATGTCGGCCTGACCTATCGCTTCTGACGATGCGGGCCATCGGTCTTCTGCTGATCCTGTTCACCTGCATCGCCACCGGCCCCGTCGCGGCGGCGGAAGGCTGGCCGCGGCAGGTGACCGATGCGCTGGGGCGCAGGGTGACGATCCCGGCGCCGCCGCGCCGGATCGTCGCGATCTTTTCCAGCAATGTCGAAATGCTGGCCGCGATCGGCGCCGGGCCCGACATCGTGGCGATCGAGGCCTGGACGCGCTGGCCGCCGGATCTGGTCGCCCGCACCGCCCGGGTCGGCGGCCGGCTGGGCTTTTCGGTAGAGGCGATCGCGCGGCTCGATGCCGATCTGGTGGTGATGACCCCGGCGCGCCAGGCGGCGGCGGGGCTGGTCGATCCGCTGGGCCGGATCGGCATCCCGGCCCTGGTGCTGACCCATGACCGGCTGGCGGATATTCAGGCCAATATCCGCCGCCTGGGGCGCGCCACCGGGCGCGAGGCGGCCGCGGATGCGGTCGCCGAACGCATGGGCGCCCGGATCGCGCATCTCGGCGCCTGCCTGGAGGGGCGGCCGCCCGTGCCGGTCTATCTGGAAACCGGCAGTGACGAGCGCGGCGCCGCCTTCACCATCCGCGATGCCACCTATACCGGCGACATCCTGCGCGCGGCGGGTGGTGTCAGCGTCTTCGCCGGCCGCGACCGGCTGGGGCGGGTGTCGGGAGAGGCGGTCTGGCGGGCCGATCCCGACCGGATCCTGATCGCCGGCCCACCGGCGCGGGTGCCCGCCCTGATGCAGCGCCCGGGCTGGGAGGGGATCCGTGCGGTCCGCGCCGGCCGGGTCGATGCGGTCAACCGCGCGCTGCTGCTGATCCCGGGGCCGCGGGTGGTGGAGGGGGCGGAAATGCTGGCCCGGCTGCTCCATCCCGAGGCCTTCACCGCCGGCGGCAGCTGCATCATGGCGGCGGAGGGCGATCGATGACGACGCAGAGGGCCTTCGGTGCCCTGATCGCCCTGCTGCTGGCCGCGATCCTGGCGGGGCTCTGGCTGGGGACCGAGCCGGCGCGGATCGCCGATCTGGCGGCGCTGCTGCGTGGCGAGGACAGCCCCTTCACCCGGCTGCTGCTGGCCTGGCGGCTACCGCGGGTGCTGGCGGCGGTGGCGGTCGGCGCCTGTCTGGGGCTGGCGGGGGCGATCTTCCAGGGCGTGTTCCGCAATCCGCTGGCGGAGCCCTGGCTGCTGGGCACCGCCCCCGGGGCGGCCGTCGGTGCCGCGATCGCGCTGCTGGTGCCGCTGCCGGTGGCGCCGGGTCTGGCGCTGCCGGTGCTGGCCATCGCCGGTGCCTGGGGCGCCACCTGGGTGGTGATCGCCGCCGCGCGCGCCGCCGGCATCGCCGACGTCACCGGCGTGCTGCTGGCCGGGGTGGCGGTGGCGGCCGCACTCGGCGCCCTGCGCGGGCTGATGCTGCTGGCGCTTTCCGACGACACGGTCAATCTGCAGGTGGTGATGAGCTGGACCATGGGCGGCATCCACACGCCCGACATGGCCGGGCTCGGCCTGCTCTGGCTGGCGACGCTTGCGGCACTCGCACTCGCGCTCGTGCTCGCCCCCGGTCTCGACCGGCTGGGGCTGGGCGACGAGGCGGCCGGCGCCATGGGGCTGAATGTCCGCCGCTTCACCGAACTCGCCGTGCTCGCCGGGGCCGCGATCACCGCGATCGCGGTCGGCTGGGGCGGCCTCGTCGGCTTTGTCGGGCTGATGGTGCCGCATCTGGCCCGGCGCCTGGTCGGCCCGGCACATCATCTGCTGCTGCCGGCCTCCGCCCTCGCCGGGGGCGCGCTGGTTGCAATCTTCGACGGCCTCGCCCGATCCCTGTTGCCGCCGGCCGATCTGCCGCTCGGCCTGCTGACGGCGCTGGCCGGCGCGCCGGTCTTCCTGCTGCTGCTCGGCCGGGCGCGGGGAGGGGTGCGATGAGCGCGGCGGCCCTTGCCCTGGACCATGTCACCCTCAGCCTGGGCGGGCGGGTGGTGCTGGATGATCTCTCGCTCGATGTCCGGCCAGGGGAATTGCTGGCCCTGATCGGCCCGAACGGATCGGGCAAGACCACGGCGCTGCGCATGCTGACCGGCACGCTCCGCCCCCAGATCGGCCGGGCGCTGATCGACGGCCGGCCGGTGGCGGGGCTCGGCCGGCGGGCGGTGGCGACCCGGATCGCCCATCTGCCCCAGGGGTTTCGCAGCCACTGGAACCTGACGGTGCGCGATCTGGTCCGGCTGGGTGCGGCCCGCGGGGCAGGGTCGTGGCAGGCGGGCCGGCCGGCGGCACCCGATCCCGCCCTGGATCTGGGGGCGTTGCTGGACCGGCGGCTGGAAGATCTGTCGGGCGGCGAACGGGCACGGGCGGCGGTCGCCTGGGCGCTGGCCGCGCCGGCCGGTGCCCTGCTTGCGGATGAGCCGGCGGCGGCGCTCGATATCGGTCATGCTCTGTCGCTGATGCGGCTGTTCGAAGGGCTGCGCGGCGCCGTGACCGTGGTCGTGGTGCTGCATGATCTGGGGCTGGCGCTTGCCCATGCCGACCGGGTAGCGGTGCTGGCGAAGGGCCGGCTGCTGGCGCTGGACACGCCCGATGTCGTGCTGCAGAACGGGGCGATCGAGGCCGCCTTCGGCATCCGGCCGGTGCCGGCGCCGGTCGGCCCCGGGGCCTGGCCGGTGGCGGTGCGTGCGGGGGCCGAACCCCGCGGAAATCCGGGTGATTCCCTTTGACAACCGCGGGAAGCGCCTGTATTCAGTCCCGATCCTCTACTGCGGTCTACCCCGTTACCGAACGGTTCGCTCTCAAATGACCAAGCGTATCCAGGCCAAGCACAAGATCAGCCGGCGGCTCGGCGTGAATCTCTGGGGCACGGCCAAGAGCCCGGTGAATGCACGCTCGTATGGCCCCGGCCAGCACGGCCAGCGTCGCCGCAAGCCTTCCGACTACGGTCTGCAGCTCGCTGCCAAGCAGCAGCTGAAGGGTTACTACGGCAACCTGACCGAGAAGCAGTTCCGTCGCGTCGTCGAAGAGGCCACCCGTCGTAAGGGTGAGTCGACCGAGAACCTGATCGGTCTGCTCGAAAGCCGTCTCGACGCCGTCGTCTATCGTTCGAACTTCGTTGCGACGGTCTTCGCCGCGCGTCAGTTCATCAATCATGGCCATGTCGCGGTCAACGGCCGTCGCGTGACCATCCCCTCTTACCGCCTGAAGCCGGGTGACGTCGTGAGCGTCCGCGAGAAGTCGCGTCAGCTCACCTTCGTGCTCGAGGCCACCCAGCGCCGCGAGCGCGAAGTGCCGGAGTACATCGACGTCGACTTCGACAAGCTGACCGCGACCTATAATCGCATGCCGCAGCTGGCCGAAGTTCCCTATCCGGTCCAGATGGATCCGAAGCAGATCATCGAGTACTACTCGCGCTGATCCTGCCGGGTCCGGAGAGCTTTCGGGTTCTCAGGCACCAGATACAAAACACCCCGCCGGGCGACCGGCGGGGTGTTTTGCTTTGCGGGTGACGGAGCTGGCGGCGGCTACGGCAGGCAGAGCACCGCGGCGCCGACCGAGGGGATGACGGCCGAGAGCAGGCCCAGCGCGGCGATGGCGAGGCCCGCGGCCTTGCGCAGGCCGGGCAGGGCGGCGGAGCGGCGCAGCCCGGCAAAACCAAGGGCGGTGGCGGCGACGGCCGGCACGGTGCCGAGGCCGAACCCCGCCATCACCGAAAGTCCGCCTTCGGGGCTGCCGGTCATCATGGCGTAGAACAGCGCACCATAGACCATGCCGCAGGGCACGCAGCCCCAGGCGACGCCTGAGACGAAGGCCCCGCCGGGGCCGGCCGCGATGCCGCCGCCGATGCCGGCCGGGCGCAGCACCCGGGCGATGCCGGCGGTGAGCGGCATGGCCAGGCGATCGAGCCGGGCGAGGGAGGGTACCAGCCCGGCCACCGACAGCCCGACCCAGACCAGGGTGGCGGCGCCGATCAGCCGGGCGATTTCATAGCCGCCGGCACGGTCGAGCCCGGCATAGACCGAGGTGCCGATCGCCCCCACCACCAGGCCGGCGGTGGCATAGGCCAGCACCCGACCGGCATGGGCGGCGGCCAGCGCCTTGATCCGGCCATGTGTGCCGCCCTCACCATCGAAGGAGAACATCAGCCCGGCCGCGATGCTGCCGCACATGCCGGCACAATGCAGACTGCCGGCGAAGCCCATCAGGGCCCCGCCGGCAAAGGTTAGTTCGGATACCGCCATGGCCCGGTTCTCCGCGTGGGCAGCCGGGATCAGTGCGGGGTGTTGCCGGCCGAGGGCACCTCGGGCTCGTCGCTGCCGTCGACCGCGACCAGCATCATGGTGGCGATCATCACCGGCACCGCGATCAGGGCGGCGTAGAGCGCCACACCCATGCCCAGCAGCACGCAGCCGATCACCAGCGCCAGCAGAAGATTGGCGAGCAGCAGCGGCAGGCCGCGCTCGGACACCATGCCCTTCAGGAAGCTGATCCCGCGGCTTTTCGCACGCTGGCCCAGCCGGCCCGCGGCGGCCAGATCGGGCAGGGTCGGCAGGGGGGCGGGCTGGATGCCGGTGCTGGCGGCCCGGGCATGGGCCGTGCGGGCGAGCGCCGCCGGCAGGCCGATGATCAGCCAGACCAGGCTGGTGACGAACAGGCCGGGCAGGGCGATGGCGATGCCGCCGATCCGGCCGGCGGTATACATGGCCCGGCCGGCAATCGCGAAGGCGCCGACGCCGCCACGGCCGGCGATCATGATGATCCGCGGCAGCAGCGACACGATCAGCGCGCCCAGCCCGGCAACGACGGCCACTTCGGCCCCGGCGACCATGCCGCCGATCGCCGCGGCGGCGATGATGGCGACGATCAGGGGCCACACGGCCGGCCGGCCACCCGAGATGCCGCCGGCAGGAGAGGTCGTCATGGACATGGCAGAAACTCCGGAAGATGTCGGACGTCGATCGGTTCGACGATCAAGGGGAGAGAGCAGACGCGGGCAAGGGGAGAGCAGACGCGGGCAGGGGAGAGATAGCCGGTCAGCGGATCACCGGCAATTCGACGAGACGTCGCACCCCCTCATCCCCCTGCGTGACCTTCAGGCGGATGAACCAGTTGCCGCCATTGGGGAAGTCGAGCGTGCCGACCAGCCGGCCGGGGCCTGCGGCGGTGAAGCTGACGGGCAGGAGCTGCGGGATCCGGCCGGTATGCTCGGCCTCGCCCTGGACCACCACAGCATCGAGCGGCTGCCCGCCGGCATCGGTCACCCGCACCACCAGCCGGCCGGTGCGGGGGGCATCGCCCGGCTCGAAGACGGCGTCCACCTGCCAGCCAAGGGCCGCTTCGCTCTCGCGCTCTTTCAGCACCCGGTCGTATTCGATGCCGGTGGCATAGGGATCCTCGGTGACCAGGCCGGTGAAGCTGTCATAGGCCAGCGTCACGAAACCGGCCTGGACCGAGCCCAGCACCAGGAAGAAGCCCACGATCGCCCGCGGGATCCAGCGATCCGACGGCCGGGGCGGCGGGTCCGAGGGGACGGTGTACTGTCGTGAACCGTGCCGGGGGGATGTCATCTCTCCGGCTCCCAGAAGCGGGTATCGACCCGGGCGAGTTCTGCGCCGGTCGACGTGTCGTGGAAGACCAGCACGATCGGGTGCGGCCCGGCCGGGGGCAGGGCCTCGCCACGCAGCGGCGGCTGGATCACCAGCAGCCGGTTCGCGGCGCTGCGCTGGCCACCCACCGCCATCTCGGCCGCATCGCCACCGTCGCCGCTGGTGAAGCGGAGCGTCGCCTCGGGCATGCCCTCGACCGAGGCGGTCACCCCGTCCAGCCGGGGCAGGCGGTGCGACAGGCGGACGGTGTAGTCGTTACGCACGCTGCCATCCGACAGCAGCACATAGCGGGGGGTGTTCTGCGGCTCGACATCGACCTGGACGTCGGTGATGTTCGCCACGCCGAAGCTGACCGCCGCCAGCGCCACGATCATCGCGCTGCCGAAGATCATCGCCTTGGGCCGGAAGAAGCCGATGCGGGCCGGCGGGGCCATCGGTGCCGGGTCGGCCTCTTCGGCATCGAACCGGATCAGCCCGGTCGGCCGGTCGATCTTCGTCATCACCTCGTCGCAGGCATCGATGCACAGACCGCAGCCGATGCAGCCCATCTGCAAGCCGTCACGGATGTCGATGCCGGTGGGGCAGACCTGAACACAGCGGCCGCAATCGATGCAGTCGCCGCGGCCGGCCGGTGTCGCGGCCGAGGTCGCGCCCGGCGCCAGGCCGACCGATCCGTCGGCGGCAAAGGCGAAGGCCTGCGGCGTGTCGCTTGCAGTCGCGGGCGCGGGCGCGGCCACGGGCGTCGCCAGCAGCTCGGGACGCAGCGCCACCCGCTTGCGGGCGCGCGGCTCGCCGCGGGTCCGGCGATAGGTCACGACCAGGCTGTCGCGGTCGAGCAGGGCGGCCTGAAACCGCGGCCAGGGGCACATGTGCAGGCAGACCCGCTCTCGCGCATGGGCGCCCAGCACATAGGTGAACAGCGCGATCAGGAAGACCGCGCCATAGACGGCGCCGGGCAGGCCGCCCCCCAGGAAACGGCCGGCCAGGCCCGGGGCGTCGACGAACCACTGGGCGAAGCCCAGGCCGGTCAGGATGGCGACGGCGGCGCTCATGGCGCCGGTCAGCGGCCCGATCGCGGCCTCGTTGCCCTTCGCGATCCGGTGCGCCAGCCGGCGCACGCCGCCGAAGATGTCGGTCCAGACCGTCTGCGGACAGGAAAATCCGCACCAGACCCGGCCCGACAGGCTGGTGGCATAGAACAGGCCGAAGGCACCGGCCACCATCAGCCCCACCGCGATCGGCAGATCCTGCGGCCAGAGTTCCAGGCCGAAAGCGAACAGCCGCCGGCCGGGCAGGTCGAACAGCACCGCCTGATCGGGCAGGCCGGGCCCGCGATCCCAGCGGATCCACGGCACCAGGAACAGAATGCCGAGGAAGACCACGGTCAGCCGGGTCTTCAGCCGGCGGAAATGGCCGTGCACCGGCTGGGGCAGATGGGGTTTGCGCCGCGGCCGGCGGGCGGCCGGGGCTGCACGCCCCGGCCGGTCCGTTGCGGCAGCGGCGTCGGTGGCGGCCACCGAGGCGTGTGTGATGCCCGATCCGGCGGTCATTTCTCGCCACCCCCAAGCGTGTGGACATAGACCGCGATCATCCGCACGGTCGATTCGTCCAGCCGGTCGCCGAAGGCCGGCATCACGCCCATGCGCGGATTGGCGATCTGCCGCTCGATCGCCTCCTGGCTGCTGCCATAGAGCCAGATGGCGTCGTTCAGCCGCGGCGCACCGAAATCACGGCCGCCCTGACCCTCGGCCCCGTGGCACGAGGCGCAGTTGGCCGCGAACAGCGCCGCACCCGGCATGGTGCCGCGGCTGTCGGCGGCCGCGGGATCCGACAGGGCCTTCACATAGGCGGCCGTCTGGCTGATCTGCTCGGGCGTCAGGATCTGGCCGAAGACCGGCATCAGCGACTGCCGGGTATCGGGATGGGCCGACCGGATGCCGTAGAGGATGGTCTGGCGGATGTCGGCGATTTTGCCGCCCCAGATCCAGTCATCGTCCACCAGCGCCGGGAACTGGCCGATCTGGCCGCCGGCACCCACGCCATGGCAGGCGGCGCAATTCTCGTTGAACGCCGCCTGACCGCCGGTGGTGGCAAAGCGACGGAGCGCGTCGTCGGCCTCGATCTCCTCAAGCGGGGTCTCGATCAGGGCGTTGCGCATGGGGGCCTGGGCGGCACGGGCGGCCACCACCTCCTTGCGCAGCTCTTCGGCGCTGCTGTATTTCAGCGCGCCTTCGTAATACCGCTCGGTCGATGCGAAGGAGGGGTAGAGCACCATGTAGAGCAGGGCGACGGCGATCGAGATCAGGAAGACGCCGACCCACCAGCCGGGGATCGGGGTCGACAGCTCTTTGATGCCGTCCCATTCATGGCCGGTGGTGTAGCGGCCGGTCAGGTCATCACGTTCAGGCGCGGCCATCGTCTTCGTCCTTGATCAGGAAGGGGATGTTGGCATGCGCCTTCATCTGCTCGCGCGACGAAGGCCGGAAGGTGCGCAGCAGGATCAGCGCGAACAGCGCCACGGCGGCGACCAGCCAGTACTTGTAGACAAGGGCACTCAGCGCATCGATCACTGTCCGCCCTCCACCTTCGAGCCGGCGATGCCGGCACCGATGCCGCTTTCCAGCCGGACATCGGTGAAATCGACCATGGTGCCCAGCACCTGCAGATAGGCGACCAGCGCATCCATTTCGGTGATCCGGCCGGGCTGGCCGTCATAGTCGCCGACCTTCGCGCCCGGATAGCGGCGCTGCATCTCTTCCGGATCGGTGCCATTGGCCTGGGCGGTGAGATCGGCCTCGGCGCGGGCGATCATCTCCTGGCTGTAGGGGACACCCACAGCCCGCAGCGCACGCAGATGTTCCGAGACCTCCGAGACGTCCAGGTCGCGGTCCAGCAGGGCGGCGTAAGAGGGCATGATCGAGACCGGCACGACGCTGCGCGGATCGACCAGATGCGCCACCTGCCATTCATTGGAGTATTTGAGACCGACCCGGGCGAGATCGGGGCCGGTGCGCTTCGACCCCCAGAGGAAGGGATGGTCGTACATGCTCTCGGCCGCGATCGAATAATGGCCGTAGCGCTCCACCTCGTCGCGGAACGGCCGGATCATCTGGCTGTGGCAGGTGTAGCAGCCCTCGCGGGTGTAGATGTTGCGGCCCATCTGCTCCAGCGGCGTGTAGGGGCGCACCCCTTCGACCGGCTTCACCGTGCTTTCCACCTTGAACAGCGGCACGATTTCGACCAGGCCGCCGATCGAGATGACCATCAGCGTCAGGATGAACAGCAGCGAGGTGCTGCGTTCGATGCGGGCGTGATTGAAACGGGGCATGTGTCCGATCCTCCGCCTCAGGAACCCGCAGCCGGCGCGGCGCCACGCGCAGGCGCGGCATCGCTCGCGCCCGGCAGGATGGCCGGGGCGGGCTGGCGGATGGTCATGAAGATGTTGAAGGCGAACATCAGCCCGCCGGTCAGATAGAGCACCCCACCCAGCGCGCGGGTGACGTAATAGGGGTGCAGCATGGCGACGCTGTCGGCGAAGCTGTAACGCAGGAAGCCGAACTCGTCATAGGCGCGCCACATCAGGCCCTGGGCGATGCCCGAAACCCACATCGCGGTGATGTAGAGCACGATGGCGAGAGAGGCGATCCAGAAATGCCACTCCACCAGCCGCATCGACCAGAGCGGCCGGCGCCAGAGCCGCGGCACCAGATAGTAGAACGCGCCGAAGGTCATGAAGGCGACCCAGCCGAGGGCGCCCGAATGGACATGCCCGACCGTCCAGTCGGTATAATGGCTGAGCGCATTGACCGGCTTCAGCGCCATCAGCGGGCCTTCGAAGGTCGCCATGCCGTAGAAGGCCACGGCCACGACCAGGAAACGCATGATCGGATCGGTGCGCAGGCGGCCCCAGGCGCCCGACAGCGTCATGATGCCGTTGATCATGCCGCCCCAGGACGGCATCCACAGCATGATGGAGAAGGCGGCACCCAGCGTCTGCGCCCAGTCGGGCAGGGCGGTGTAGTGCAGGTGGTGCGGCCCGGCCCAGATATAGAGGAAGATCAGCGCCCAGAAATGGACGATCGACAGCCGGTAGGAATAGATCGGCCGCTCCGCCTGCTTGGGCACGAAATAGTACATCACGCCGATAAAGCCGGCGGTGAGCAGGAAGCCGACCATGTTATGGCCGTACCACCACTGGATCAGCGCATCCTGCACGCCCGAGAAGTTCGAATAGCTCTTGGCGCCGACGAAGGACACCGGCATCGCCAGGTTGTTCACCACATGCAGCACCGCGACGGTGATGATGTAGGCCAGGAAGAACCAGTTGGCGACGTAGATATGGGGTTCCTTCCGGCGCGCCAGCGTGCCGACGAAGATCGCCATATAGGCCAGCCAGACGATCGTCAGCCAGATGTCGGCATACCATTCCGGCTCGGCATATTCGCGGCTCTGGGTAACGCCCAGCACATAGCCCACGATGGCCATGACCAGGAATGCCTGGAAGCCCCAGAACACGAAATTCGCCAGCCGCGGGCCGCCCCAGAGGCCGGTCCGGCAGGTGCGCTGCACAACATAGAACGAGGTGGTGAACAGCGCATTGCCGGCAAAGGCGATCACGACCGCGGTGGTGTGCACCGGGCGCAGGCGGCCGAAGCTGCCCTCCAGCCCCATGTTCAGCTCGGGGAAGGCCAGCAGCAGGGCCACCCAGGTGCCGGCGGCAAAGCCGAAGACCGCCCAGAATACGGTGGCGATGGCGAAGCGGCGGACGATCGCTTCGTTATAGCCGGCGATGGTGTCGCTGCTCACCGGTGTGGATATGGCGGGGGCATGGCCCGCCACGGCTGTCGTCGCAGTCATTCCGAATGCCCCTGCATCGAGAGATGGCCGGTTTCTTCTGATGTCGACATCAGGATCTCTTGTGCCTGACGACATGGTGATGCTGTCGGGCGGCAATCGCCGACGCTGATGGAAGAAGCCATCTCATGACCTCACGGTATTTCTTGGATGCCGTCGTTCTGGTCATGCCCGACGACGGAGGTCGCGGCATGGCCGGCAGCTTGGGGATGTGGCAAGGCGGCAGGGCAGGTCCCCGATGGGGGGCTGATCCTGCCTGCGCATGCAGGTCCGTCATCGGTCCAGCACAAAGAGCCACCACGACCGCAGTCGTGATGGGGCTGGAACCGAACCGACGGTGCGCCCGTGATCGGGCTGTTTTGCTGCATCGCGCCATGGCGCGGACTATCGCGGATGCGTGACCGCGCATGCAATCGACAGACTGTCGCGGCGGCATTCTGTCGCACAGGAGCGCGCATGCCGCCGGACGGCGGATCCCGTTCGGGTTAATCTGGGGGCTGGAGTGATCGCCATATGCGGAAGCGGCCGGACGAAGCCGCCCCCCCGACCAAGGAGAGCTGCACCCGATGACCACCGATGGCTTCGACCCCTGGGCTGCCCTGCCAGACGCCCCCCTGCCCGAGATCCAGGAAAAGCGTGTCCGCGCCGGCGTGGCGGCACAGGGCTTTACCGCGCATCTGGGCGCGGAACTCACGGCCCTCGGCAGCGGCCGCTGCCGCATCGAGATCGCCGCACGGCCCGAGCTGATGCAGAACCACGGCGTGTTCCATGGCGGGGTGATCGGCTATCTGATCGACAATGCCTGTGCCTGTGCCGCCGCCACGCTGGTGCCCCTGGGCCATGGGGTAATGACGGCGGATTTCGGCGTCTCGCTGCTGGCCGCCGCGGCCGGCGGCCGGCTGGTGGCGGATGCCCGGGTGGTGAAACCGGGCCGTCGGCTGACCGCCGTGGAAGCGCGCGTTCATGTGCTGACGGACGGTGGCGCGCCCAGACTGGTGGCGACCGGCCGGGCCAGTATTGCCGTCATCGAGGGCCGCGAGAGCGCCGCGGCGGCGGCGACCCACAATGTGTCTCAGGAACGCCCTCAGGGCGGATGAGGGGTATCGGTGACGAAAAATGGCGGGCACCCGTCCGAGACGGGGCCCGCCCAAGTCAAGCCGGTTACCCAGTCGACGGACAAGGCGTGTCGTCATCCCTCCCTGCCGTCCCGACCGAGGATGCGGTTTCGGTACCGGAGCGTCAAGTAAGGGATTGGGGAAAAGCTTAGAAAATTTACTAATGGTTGTATGAAACGATTGTCTGACAGGGCATGTATGCTGTCGCTGCATATGAAAGTAGTACAACCTTATTGTATGGATTCTGCCCTCGGGCCGATGGATATTCGGCATGCGATTGCACGGTAAGGCACATCGTCGGGCGCGATACTGGCCGTATCCTCAGGGGAAACTTCTCCCGATATGTCGCAACCTGAGGGTATTCGGCGGTTAAATCATCACAAAAGCTTATTGATTCCGTGTTTTTTTGAATTTTTTCTGACGCTGCGAACGGCATAGGATCTCCCCGACCCCCGGCAGACGTCGCATCCCCCGGGGAAGCGGGGATGCAGATCAGGCCGTCCCCGGGACGCTCACAGGGAAGGCAGAGAGATGAAGAAATTCCTGGCGACCGCCGTTCTGGGCGGCGTGCTGGCCCTCGGTCTCGGCGGTGCCGCCAAGGCGGAGTTCCCCGAGAAGAACGTGCGGATCATCGTGCCGTTCTCGCCCGGCGGCGCCGTCGACTTCACCAGCCGTCTGATCGCCGAGGTCGGCTCGGACTATCTGGGCGGCCAGAAGATCATCGTCGAGAACATGCCCGGCGGCGGCGCCGTGGTCGGCCAGAGCTATGTGTCCCGGGCCAAGCCCGACGGCTACACCGTGCTCGCCTATACCTCGTCGGTGATCAATAACCCGATCGTCAAGAAGACCCCCTACACCTACAAGTCGTTCCAGACGCTGGCGATGTACTGCCTGGATCCCGAGGTGGTGATCGCGCCGTCGAACTCGGCTTTCGCGAATGTGGCCGATCTGGTGAAGGCGTCGAAGTCGGGTGCGGTCAGTATCGCGACCCCGGGCCATTCCACCTCGCATCACATCGCAGCCCTGGTGCTCGCGAAGGAAGCCGGCGCGCAGTTCAACTACATCCACAACGAGAGCGCCGCCATGCAGTTCCAGCAGGTGATGGGCGGTCATGTGGATGCCGCCTTCGTCTCGATGGGCGAGGCGCTGAGCAATGCCAAGGACGGCCGGATCAAGATCCTGGGCGTGATGTCCGAAGAGCGCGTGCCCGCCATGCCCGACGTGCCGACGCTGGCCGAGGTCGGCCTGCCGGCGCTGGATCACATGGCGACCTTCCGCGGCCTGGCCGTGCCGGCCGAGACCCCGCGCGAGGTGGTCGACAAGCTGGCGGCCGCCCTTGAGAAGGTGGTCGCCGATCCCCGCTTCGTCGAGGGCATGAACAAGGGCGGCTACCCGATCGCCTATCGTGGCCCGGATGCCTTCTCGACCTATGTCGACAAGGTCGCCGTGGTGATGGAGGAAATCCTCCCCACGCTGAAGAAGCCGGAATAATCTCCGGCCCGGACGGTGTGACCGGCGGCGCCACCTCCCCCCAGGGGATCTCCGAGGCCCCTCCCTTCGCGGAGATCCCCGTCCCCCGCGGCCCGCCGGTCGCACCACCGTCTTCCGTCTTTCCGGCGATCGCCGCCCCCGGCGATCCCATGCGCGCCCCGATTTCAGCAGGGATACGGCGTCATGCCACGAGCATCGGGCGGCAGGCTGCCCGAGATCTGCCTCGGTGCCGCTTCGCTGGCACTTGCGGCCTTCGTCTTTTTCGAGACCGCCGGCTACGATTCGATCGCAGCGCTGGCGCCCGAACTCTTCGCCGGCATCCTTGCGGTCTGCGGGCTGCTGCTCTTCGTGCCGCAGGCCGGCCGCAAGGCCTCGGACTTCGTGCTCCGCCAGCAGATCCTGCCGGCCGCCATCGCCCTCGGCATCGGGCTGGTGATCCTGGCGGTCGAGCCTGCGGGCTTCGAGCTTCCGGCCTTCATCCTGTTCATCGTGATCGCGCGGCTGCTGGGCGACCCGCTGTCGATCCGTCTGGTGGTGACCGCGATCGTCTTCACCGCGGCGATCCGTCTGGTCTTCGGCGTGCTGCTTGGCGTGCCGCTGCCCTCGATCACCGGCTGACCCGGGAGGCCCCTGCACATGATCGATCAGATCCTTCCGGCCCTGCTGCATCTGGCAGAGCCCGCGGTCTTCGGCTTCCTGGTCTTCGGCGTGATCATCGGCCTGGTGGTGGGTGCCATGCCGGGGCTGAACGACAGCATCACGCTGGCCGTGCTGGTGCCGATCACCTTTGCCATGCCGGGCGACCTCGCCTTTCCGCTGCTGGTCGGCATCTACTGCTCGGCCTGTTTCGGCGGGTCCTTTCCGGCCATCCTGCTCAAGATCCCCGGCACCGCGTCATCGGTGGTGACGGCGATCGACGGCAATGCCATGGCCCGCAAAGGGCAGGGCGGTCTGGCGCTGGGCATCGCCACCTACAGCTCGGTCTTCGGCGGCATCACCAGCGCGCTGGTCCTGCTGCTGTGTGCGCCTTTCCTTGCCGAACAGGCGCTGCGCTTCGGTCCGCCGGAATATTTCGCGCTGGCGCTGCTCGGTCTGTCGACCGTCATCGGCATGGCGACCGGCAATGCGGTGCGCAGCACCATCGCCTGCGTGCTCGGCCTGCTGATCGCCACGATCGGCTTCAGCCCGCAGAGCGGCTATCCGCGCTTCACCTTCGACGAGCCCTGGCTGTATGACGGCCTGCCGCTGGTGCCGATGCTGATCGGCCTGTTCGGCATCGCCAGCCTGCTCGACATGGCAGAGGAAGCCTGGGTTCGCCGCCGCAACCCGGCCTCGGCCAAGGCGGCCGAGGTTGCGACCGCCGGTGTCCGCTTCCGCGACCTGCTGCTGCCGGCCTCGATGATCCGCCGCCTGCTGCCGACCTGGGTTCAGGCCTCGGCGATCGGCAATGTGATCGGCATCCTGCCCGGCGCCGGCATGCTGATGGCGATCTATATGGCCTATGGGCGTGTCGCCCGCCGCTTCGGCGCCCAGGCCGGCACCGGCCTGCCGGAAGGCGTTGCGGCGCCGGAGGCCGCCAACAACTCGGTGGTCGCAAGCTCGATGGTGCCGCTGCTCTCGCTCGGCATCCCCGGCAACTCCACCTCGGCGCTGTTCCTGGGCGCGCTGCTGATCCAGGGTCTGCGCCCCGGCCCGTCGCTGTTCACCGACAGCCCCGACATCGCCTATCTGATCGTCGTGGCCTTCGTCATCGCCAACATCCTGATGTTCCCGCTGGGCCTGGTCATGGCCCGGGCCATTCCGGGGCTGGTCGCCCGCATTCCGCAGGGCATGCTGGGGGCGGCGGTGGCGCTGCTCTGCATCGCCGGTGCCTATTCGGTCGCGAACAGCACCTTCGGCGTGGTCGTGGCGCTGGGCTTCGGCATCTTCGGCTACCTGATGAACAAGCTCCATGTGCCGCTGTCGCCGCTGATCCTGGGCGTGGTGCTGGAGCCGGTCATCGAACGCTCGCTCTATCAGAGCCTGTCGCTGTCGGGCAATTCGCCCTGGATCTTCTTCGAGCGGCCGATTTCGGGCGTGCTGATGGTGGCGGCGATCGCCTTCGTGGCATGGCCGCTGATCGGCGGCCGCATCACGCGGCGCCGCAAGGCCTGAGGTCCTGCCGGGCCTCAGCCGCGGGCGGCCATCAGCCGGAACAGGTTCTTGGCCGCTTCTGAAACCGCATCGTCGCGCTGATACAGGTAGTAGCGGATGCCGCCGAGCGGCGGCAGCCCGTCGGCCTCTCCCACCACCCGCAGTTCGGGCGTCAGCGCTTCGATGCTGCGGGCGGTGATGCCGAGGCCGGCTGCAACCGCCGCACGGATGCCGGCAAGCCCCGGCGCGGTATAGCGCTCGTGCCAGGTCCGGCCGCTCCGCTCCAGCGCCGCCAGCGCGATCTTGCGGAAGATGCTGGGCTCGTCGGCCAGCACCAGCGGCAGGGGGCGGTTCGGATCGACCCGGAAATCATTGGCCGCGATCCACACGACCGGAGAGGTGCGGAGCAGAAAATGGCGCCGGCTTTCGTCGAAGCGGGTGGAGATGGTGAGGTCGATGGCGCCCTTCTTCAGCAGCTCCATCAGGTCGGGGCTGCGGCCGACATGGATCACCAGCGACAGGGCCGGGTTCGCCCGGGCGAAGCGGCGCAGCATCTCGGGCAGCACCGTGTCGGCGATGTCGGCGGGCGATCCCAGACGCACCGGGCCGCCGGTGGTCACCGCATGCAGCGCCGCCAGGGTCTCTTCCTGAAGCGCCAGCATGCGCCGGGCATAGTCGACCAGCTTGCGGCCCGAGGGGGTCAGTTCCTTGGTGCGGCCGCTGCGTTCGAACAGGGCCAGGCCAAGCTGATCCTCCAGCCGGCGCATCTGCTGGCTGACGGCGGCCTGGGTGCGGTGCACGGTTTCGCCGGCGCGGGCGAAGGTCTCCTGATCGGCGATCGCGACCAGGGTGCGAAGGGCGGCGAGGTCGAAGTTAATCATAAGCGTTCCTGATGGGAATCGCGGGATAACTCGTTATTTTCGGAATGAGTTTAGCGCTAGCCTGCAGAGATGCAACGCACTGCCTGTCGGGCAGGGCGCTGAACGGGAAGGAAGAAGGAATACGCGGATGATCGATCGTCGCCGGATTCTCGCCGACGGGATGGTGGCCGAAGCGCGCCAGATCCTGGCCGCCGAAGGTCTGACCCGGGCAGCTCTCGCCCAGGTGCTGGACCGCCTGAAGACCCTGGCGGCCCGTGCCGAACTCTGGTCCGAGGCGGATTTCCCGCCGCCGGAAGAGGGTGAGCGCCAGGCCCGCTACATGATCCGCGAGGACAGCGATCACGGTTTCGCGCTCTATCTGAACGTGATGCGCCCGGGCAAGCTGATCCCGCCGCACGACCACACCACCTGGGCCTGCGTGGCCGCGGTGGATGGGGTTGAGGTCAACCGCCTTTACCAGCGCACCGATGACGGCACCGTGCCGGGCCGCGCGACCCTGGTCGAGGCCGGGCGGATCGAGGTCGGCCCCGGGCGGGGCGTGGCGCTTCTGCCCGACGACATCCATTCGGTGGTGATCGAGGGCGAGCAGATCATCCGCCATCTGCATTTCTACGGCCGCGCGCTGGAGACCCTGTCGGGCCGTACCACCTTCGATCTGGCCGCCGGCACCTGCAAGACCATGGGGCTCGGCGTGCCGACCCGGTCGATCCCGGTGCCGCCGGCGCCGGTCGACGACACCCCGGCCGAGGGCGTGATCACCGCCGCCCATCTGAAGGCGGCGCTTCACGACGGCGGCGAGATCGCGCTGCTCGACGTGCGCGAGCATGGCCAGTACGGCTGGTCGCATCTGTTCTATGCCGTGCCGCTGCCCTATAGCCGGCTGGAGCTGGACATCGAGCGGCTGGTGCCGAACAAGGCCGCCCGGGTCGTGGTCTATGACGACGGCCTGTCGACCGTTGCGGCCCGTGCCGCCGCCCGCGCCCGGGCGATCGGCTATCGCAACGTTCTGGTGCTGGATGGCGGCGTCGCCGCCTGGGCCGCGGCCGGCTACGAGCTGTTCGCCGGCGTCAACGTGGTCAGCAAGACCTTCGGCGAGGTGGTGGAGCACGAGCTCGACACCCCCTCGATCTCTGCCGAAGAGCTGCAGGCGGCGCTGGCGCGCGGCGAGGATCTGGTGGTGGTCGACGGCCGTCCGGTCGATGAATACCGCAAGATGAACATCCCGGGCGCGATCTGCTGCCCGAACGGCGAGCTGGTGCACCGCATCCGCAGCATCGCGCCCGACCCGAAGACCCGGATCGTGGTCAACTGCGCCGGCCGGACCCGCAGCATCATCGGCGCCCAGACGCTGCGTGATGTCGGCGTGCCCAACCCGGTGGTGGCGCTGCGCAACGGCACCCAGGGCTGGCGCCTGGCCGGTTTCGATCTGGAGCATGGCAGCGACCGGCTCTATCCCGAAGCCGTCGACGGCAATGACGAGGCCGCGGACTGGCTGGTGGGCTTCGCCGCGGTCAACGGCATCACCTTCATCTCGCCCGAGGTTGCCGGCGCCTGGCTGCGCGATGCCAGCCGCACCACCTATCTTCTCGACGTCCGCACGCCCGAGGAATACGAGCTGCATCATGCGCCCGGCGCCCTGCATGCCCCGGGCGGCCAGCTGATCCAGGCCTCGGACCAGTGGCTGGGCGTGCGCAATGCCCGCGTCGTGCTGACCTGCGACACCGGCATCCGCTCGGCGGTCGTGGCCAACTGGCTGAAGCGCATGGGCTGGGACGTGGCGGTGCTGGAAGGCGGCCGGTCGGGCTGGGGCCGGATCGGTGCCTCGGGCCTTGGCCATGAAGAGGCGGCGGGCCGTCTGCCGGCGCTGGTGGTGCTGCGCCCGGCCGAGATTGCGGCCATGCAGGCCGATGGCGGCGCACCGGTGGCGCTGATCGATCTCCGCCCGGGCATGGCCTTCCGTAAGGGCCATGTCGAGGGGGCCCGCTGGGCGATCCGTCCGCGGCTGGCAGCGGCGGTGGCCGATCTGGCCGCCGATGCCCGCATCGTGCTGATCGCGGCCGATCCGCGCATCGCGCGCTGCGCCGCCATCGATCTTGCCGGGCTTGGCCGCAAGGTCGCGGGCCTGGCGACCGCCGATGCCGCCGGCTGGACGGCGGCGGGTTTCGACATGGTGGCGACCCCGGACGAGCCGTCGGAGGCCGATTGCATCGACTTCCTGTTCTTCGTCCATGATCGCCATGATGGCAATCTGGAGGCCGCCCGCCGCTATCTGGCCTGGGAAACCGGGCTGCTGGCCAAGCTGGACGACCGCGAGCGGGCCGGTTTCGCCATCATCGGCGCCGGCCATGACGTCAAGGAAGGGAATGCGTGAATGAGCGCGGATCGTGAGCTGTCTGAAGAGACCCGGCTGATCCATCTGGGTCGCAGCCAGCCGATGGAGGGCGTGCGCCCGGTGAGCCCGCCGGTCGTCCGCACCTCTACCGTGCTCGCCCCCGACATCGCCACCATGCGCGCCAACAAGGCGCGGCGCGAGGATGGCAGCCGGGTGTTCAGCTATGGTGCCCGCGGCACCCCCACCAACCATGCGCTGGAAGAAGCCTGGGCCGCGCTTGAAGGGGGGGAGCGGGCGCTGCTTTTCCCCACGGGGCTGGCGGCCATCGCCCATGTCCTGCTGACCTGCCTGCTGCCCGGATCGCATGTGCTGATCCAGAACACGGTCTATCCGCAGGTTCATGCCATCCGGTCGAAATTCCTGGAGCCGCGCGGTATCGCGTCGACCTATTTCGACGGCACGGTCGAGGATGCGGCGGCGAAGATCACGCCGGCCACCCGGATGATCTATGCCGAGAACCCGGGGTCCTGGGTCTATGACCTGATCGACGTCAAGGCGCTCTCGACGCTGGCGCATGATCACAACGCGCTGCTGGTGATCGACAACACCTGGGCCTCGGGCCTGCTGCACAAGCCGCTTCTGCACGGTGCCGACATCTCGGTCATTGCCGGCACCAAATATGTCGTCGGCCATTCCGACGTCATGATGGGTGCCGTGGTCGCCAATGGCGAGCTGGGCCGCGAGCTGTGGCGGATGCAGGTGGTGATGGGCCAGACCGTCAGCCCGGATGATGCCTGGCTGACCCTGCGCGGCCTGCGTACCATCGCGGCCCGACTGCCGATCCATGCGGCCAGCGCGCTCGGTATCGCCCGCTTCCTTCAGGATCATCCCCTGGTCGAGCGGGTGCTGCACCCGGCGCTGGAAAGCCATCCCCGCCACGACCTCTGGCGCCGCGACTTCACCGGCGCCAACGGGCTGGTGACCATCGGCATGCGCCCGGATCTGGATCTGGCTGCGGTCGACCGCTTCGTCGACACGCTCCGCCTGTTCGGCATCGGCTCGTCCTGGGGCGGGTTCGAAAGCCTGGCCCTGCCGCAGGCCCCCGAGACGGTGCGGGGCTGGACCGGGGCCGGCGTGCCGGTCCGCCTGCATATCGGCCTGGAGAACCCGGCCGATCTGGAAGCCGATCTGGCGCGCGGTCTGGCCGCGATCGGCTGATCTTGCGACATATGTGACGAGAGCGGCCCGTCCCCTTCCGGGGGCGGGCCGTTCTTATGCCGGGGGTCAGGTCAGGTTGGCGAACAGGCCCGCGCCCATGGCCTCGATCGGTGCGCGATCGACCCGGGCCGCCGCCGCGGTGATCCGCATCGCCGATGCTTCGAGGCGGGTGGCGAGACCCGGCCAGTCGACGCCGGCGAGCGTGCCGCGGCACTTGATGATCCGGCCGTCGACCATGACCATGTCGACGTCGGACGGGGCCGCATTCAGCACGACGGCGGCCACGGCGTCGATGGTCGGGCACATGTTGATGGTATCGGTGCGCACCAGGATCAGATCGGCGCGCTTGCCCGGCGCGATCGAGCCGATCCGGTCTTCCAGATGCAGGGCTTCGGCACCGCCGAGGGTTGCCATCCGCAGCACCTCGCGGGCGGTGGGGGTGATCTGTCGCGGTGCGCCGCCCCGGGCTTCCAGTGCCGCATTGCGCCGGGCGCGCTCGGCCTGAAGCATCAGCCGCATCTGCCGGAACATGTCGCCGGCATAATTCGACACGATATCGATGCCGAGCCCCGTGCGGATGCCGGCCGCCTGCGCGGTGAAGGCCAGCGGATGGCCCATGCCCATCTGCATCTCGGTCTCGGGCGTCACCGACAGCCCGGCCCCGGCTTCGGCGATCGCCGCCTGTTCAGCCGCGGTCAGGGCGGCGCCATGCACGAACAGCAGATCGGGGCCCAGCGCGCCGGCATCGGCCAGCTGCTGCACCACGCGGTGGCCCTGATCGTAACCGCCCATGGCGACATGCAATGAGATGCTGTGGGCGCCAAGCTCGCGCGCAAGGTTCAGCTCGCCCAGAAGATGGGGCAGCGGCGTCGCTTCGGCCTCGGCGGGCGCCATGCCGAACAGGATCCGGTTCTGGCCCGAGAAACCCGTGCCGGCCCGCAGCCGGCGGATATCGGTGGCAAGCCAGTCCGGCGCGATCTCGGCCACCAGCGGATCATGGCCGCGTGGATTGCCGAACAGCCCGTAGCAGAAGATGCCCCGCCCACCGGCATCGATCAGCCCTTTGAGCGCCGCATCGGCATGGTCGGGGCTGTTCAGGATGTGGCAGTGGTCGACCATGGTGGTGATGCCGGCATGCAGCGCTTCCAGCGCGCCGATATGGTTGCCCAGCCAGACGTCGTCGGGCGAATAGAACGCCGAACAGATCATCCGCATACGGACGAAATAGTCGAACAGCGACCAGTCCGCCGCGACGGATCGCAGCTGGGTCTGCCAGACATGGCGGTGGGTGTCGACGAAGCCGGGCATCAGGATGCCGGCGGCGGCATCGATGACCTCTGCCTCCGGGTGATCGATCCGCCCGCCGACGGCCTGGATCACCCCATCGGCGATCAGCAGGTCGCCGGCCGTCTCGTCCTGGCCGTCGACCATGGTCAGAAGCCGGGCGTTCCGGATCAGGATCGGTCTCTCTGCGGTCATCTTATGTCCTCCCTGGTATGCCGGCGCTCTGCTGGGGCCGGTCAGGAGGCATGATGGCGCGAGGAGGAATTGAATCACAATATGATTTTTATATCACGATATACAAATCTGATCGCGCCTTGCCGGCGCCACCGCCATGGTGCATAGCAGGGGGTGGAGAGACCGGTCGAAAGGGAGGGCAGGGTGGCTGCGACATCCGGCAGAGTGCGGCTTGCGGACCGCAAGCGGGCCTTCGCGCGGGAGGAAATCCTGAACGCGGCGGAACGGCTGCTTCTGGCCGGGGATCTGCCCGACTTCTCGATGCGCGCATTGTCCGAGGAGGCGGGGGTCAGCTTCGCGACCCCGTTCAACCATTTCGGCAGCAAGACGGGCATTCTGCGCAGCCTGGCCCAGCGCATGTTCGACGCGATCACCGATCGCTATGTTGCGGACAGCACCACGGGTGCGGGCGATGCCATCGACCGGACCTTCATGATGGGGCAGGCGGGCTGCGCGGTCTGGCTGGAGCGTCCGGCCGTGCATCGCTATCTGATCGGCACGCTGGTGGCGGGCGGGCCCGCAGCCGGTGGCGGCAGCGCCGATGATCCCGAGGAATTCCGCCGGCGATCGCGGGCCCTGTGGATCCTGGCGCTTGGCGATCATGACGGCATCGATCCGGCCATGCGGCCGCTGGCGGTCGGGGCCCTGCCCGAACAGCTGGCGATCATGTTCCGCGGTGCCGCGGCACTCTGGGCCGGGGGAGAGGTCGCCGACGACCAGTTCGGCGCCGCCGTCGATCTGGGCATCGCCACCTCGCTGATCGGCTATGTTCCGGCCGGGCGGCGGGACGACCTGACCGACCGCATCGCCCGCGCCGCTGCGGTGCTGGCACCCCGGGGTGCCGTGGGGGAGAGTGTTGTTGTTGCGACCGGTTCGCAATCCGACTAGCATGCGACCGCATCGGGTTTCCGCCCCGGAAGGCATGCAGGCGCCGTGCGCGACGACGATCCCAGGCTCAAACTGTTTCTCGACCACCGCGCGACGCTCGTGGATTACGCGACGCCGATCGTGGGCGATCGCATGCGCGCCGAGGATGTCGTGCAGGAGGCTTATATCCGCTTCGCCCCCGGCGCCGCGGACGGGGTGGCGGCCGGGCGGGTGGCGCAGCCGGTGGGCTATCTCTATCGCATCGTCCGCAATCTTGCGCTGGATGTCACCCGCAGACGCCAGACCGAGGATCGCAACCGCCTGCAGCACCGCCCCGACTGGCTGGCCCCGGCCGAACTGCCGGCCCCGGATCAGGGGCTGCTGGATCGGGACGAGACCCGGCGGATGGCCGCGGCGCTTGCCGACCTGCCGGAGCGTGAACGGGTGGCGCTGAAGATGCATCGTGTCGACGGCCGCAGCCTTCAGCACATCGCCGATCATCTGGATGTGTCGGTCACCACCGCCCACCGGCTGGTTCAGGGGGCGGTGCTGCGCCTGACCCTGGCGCTGCGCGACGAGGACGGGGCATGACCGCCGATCCTGCGCCCAGACCTTCCGCCACCCTGCTCGCCGAAGCCGCCGACTGGCTGGTCCGGCTGGAGGCCGCACCGGGGGATCGTAGCCTGAGCCCGGCCTTCGAAGCCTGGTGCGCGGCCGATCCCGCCCATGCCGCGGCCTTCGCCGAGGTGCGGCGCAGCTGGCTTGCCGTGCCCCAGGGGCTGGCGGCCATGGCACCGGCCGCCCGGGCCGCCCGCCGCCCGCCGCGCCGCGGGCGATGGGCCGCGGGGCTTGCGGGCCTGGCGGTTGCGGCGGGTCTTGCGGTGATGCTGCTGCCGGGGCTGGCCCTGCGGATGACGGCCGATGCCGCAACCGGGGTGGGGGAGCTGCGGCAGGTCACGCTTGCCGATGGCAGCCGCATGCAGCTGGCGCCGCTTTCGGCGGCCGACATGCAGCTGGACGGCAGCCATCGGCGGGTGATCCTGCGGCGCGGCGAGGCCTTCTTTCAGGTGGTCGCCGATGCCGGCCGACCCTTCGTGGTGCGGGCAGGCCGGGTGCAGGTCACGGTCACCGGCACGGGGTTCGAGGTCGACCGCGATGACGACCGGGTGACGGTCGCGGTCCGCAGCGGCACGGTGCGGGTAGAGGCTCCGGACGTGCCGGCCGTGCAGCTCAACCCCGGTGAGACGGTCGAGATCCCGGCCGACGGCTCCGCCCCCATCCGCGGCCGCATCGCACCCGATGCCGTGGCGCTTTGGCAGGACGGCCGGCTGTTCGTCGACGGGGCGACGGTGGGCGAGGTGGTGGCCCGGCTGCGGGCCTATACCCCCGGGCTGATCCTGGTGGCGGATGACGCCCTGGCCGACCGCCAGGTGACGGGGCTTTACGACCTGCGCGATCCGCAGGCGGCGCTTTCGGCGCTGATGCGGGCCCATGGCGGGCGGCTTCGCCGGATCGGGCCGCTGCTGACCATCCTCGACGGCGCCTGACCGCTGAGCCGCACCGTCTTCTGGTGGAAGATGCGGCTTTTTCTCAAAAAAATATCCGGATCTGCGGAAAATCCGCCCCGGCTCCACGTCTGTTGGTCCTGAAAATGCGAAGCACTCGCACATAGGGTCGGGCAGAGAATGAAGGAGACGGGTATGAGCCAGGGCCAGCAGCGCCGCCGGAGGATGCCGCAGGGGGTCGCGGCCATGGTCGCGGCATCGGTCGCGACGCTTCCGGGACCCATGGCCATGGGCGGCGCGGGGATCCTTGCCGGGATGGCGATCAGCCGGGCCGAAGCGGCCGACATGGCGGCCGAGATCGGTTTCGACATTCCGGCACAGCCGCTGGCCGGCGCGCTCGGCGCCTTCGGCCGGCAGGCGGGGCTTCAGGTCTCGGCCGATACCGCCGTCACCCGGGGCGTGGAAAGCCGCGGTCTTCAGGGGCGGATGACGCCGGCGGCGGGGCTGGCGCAGCTCTTGGCCGGCACGCCGGTCACCGGGGCGATCACGCCCGACGGGGTGGTGGTGTTGCAGCGGCTGGCGGGCGAGGGGGCGACCGTGCTCGACCCGCTCCAGGTCGGCGCGGCCAGAACGGCCGAGGTGGCGACGGGGCCCGTCGCCGGCTATGTCGCGACCCGCACCGCCACCGCGACCAAGACCGACACGCCGCTGCTGGAAACCCCGCAATCGGTCTCGGTGGTCACCCGCGACCAGATGTCGGCCCGCGCCGTCACCACCGAGGGCGAGGCGCTGGCCTATACCGCCGGTGTCCGCGTCGGCGGCCGTGCCGGCGGCATCATGCCGGGCGGCGACAATATCCAGGTCCGCGGCTTCGGCGGCGACGGCACCTATGGCGCCTCGTCGAACGAATATCTGGACGGCATCAAGGTCGGCGGCGCCAATTTCGCGATCGGCGGCTTCGAGCCTTACATGTTCGAGCGGATCGAGGTGCTGAAGGGCCCGGCCTCGGTGCTCTATGGCCAGAACACCCCGGGCGGCATCGTCAACCGGGTGAGCAAGACCCCGTCCGACCAGGCGATGAACGAGGTGATGCTGCGCGGCGGCAGCTTCGGCCGCCATGAAGCCGGCGCCGATATCGGCGGCCGGCTGGTCGAGGACGGCCGGCTGGCCTTCCGGGTGGCCGGCCTGATGATGGAAAGCGACAATCAGGTCGACGGCATCGATCAGGAACGCACCGCCATCGCCCCCTCGCTGACCTGGCGGGCGGGGGACGACACCACGCTCACCCTGCTCGGCAGTTGGCAGCGCGACGATGTCGACGGCGGCTTTTCCAACATGCTGCCGATCGTCGGCACGCTGAAGGATGCGCCCTATGGCAAGCTGCCGCGCAGCTTCTATGCCGGCGACACCGATTACGGCCATTGGGACCGGGATCTCTATACCCTGGGCTACCAGTTCGAGCACCGCTTCGACGATGCGATCACCTTTCGCCAGAACGCCCGCTATATCGCCAACCGGCTGGATTTCGCGACCGTCTACATCAAAGAGCTGAAGTCGGATGGCGTGACGTTGGATCGCAACGCCTTTGCCGCCCGCGAATCGTCGGACGTCTATGTCGTCGACAACCAGGTGCAGATCGACGGCACCACCGGGCCACTGGACCACACCCTGCTCGCCGGTGTCGAATACCGCCGCCATGACAGCGACACCATCCGGCGCTTTGCCGGGGTGACTCCGATCACGCTGCCTCAGGGGGGCAATGCCACCTTTACCGGCGAGCCGGCGATCTATGAGAACGCCGAGCTTCGCCGGGACCAGTGGGGCTTTTATGTGCAGGATCAGATCCGCCTGGGTGGCTGGATCGTCAATCTCGGTGGCCGCTATGATCGCGCTGACATGCGTCTGAAGGACCGTTATAAGACGGGCGAAAACTCCCGGGATGACGAGGCCTTTACCAGCCGTGTGGGGCTTGGCTATGCCTTCGATTTTGGTCTGACCCCCTATGTCAGCTATTCGGAGAGCTTCGAGCCGCAGACGATTACGGTCAGGAGCACCCAGACTTTCGAGCCGACCCGGGGCACCCAGTACGAAGCCGGTCTGAAGTATCAGCCGCCCGGCTGGAATGCCATGTTCACCGCATCGGTTTTCCAGATCACGCAGACCAATGTTCCGAAATCCCTGGGGACGGGGAAGGGGTACCGTCAGATCGGCGAGGTGACGAACAAGGGGCTTGAACTCGAAGCGGTGGCGAGCCTGGCCTCGGGCTGGGATATTCAGGCCGGCTTCACCTGGCTCGACAGCGAGGTGACCAAGAGCACCGAGCTGGATCTTCACCACCGCCCGACCATGGTGCCCGAGGTGACCGCGGCGCTCTGGACCCGCTACACCTTCCAGGCCGGCTTCGCTGAAGGGCTGGGGCTTGGGGCCGGCGTGCGCTATGTCGGCAGCACCTATGGCAATGACACCAACACCCTGAAGGTGCCGTCCTACACCCTGTATGACGCGGCGGTCAGCTATGACCTGGGTCGGGCGTCGCCGACGCTCACCGGTGTCGAACTGGCGGTCAATGCCTCCAACCTGTTCGACGAGACCTATGTCTCGGGCTGCGAGGTCGACAGGCAGTGCTATTGGGGCCAGGGCCGCACGGTGCTGGGGACCCTGAAGTATAAGTGGTGATCGCCATGCGGGGCGTTGGGCTGCGCCTGCTGGCGGCGGGGCCGGGGGGCTATCTGGTGGCGGCGTTGGCCGCCACCCTTGCCGTCCGGCTGCTGCCGGGGCCGGCGATCGAGACGGTGCTGGCCGGCAGCATGGGCAGTTTCCTGGTCTGGGTGGCGGTGGTGATCCGGGTGTTCGCCGTCGACGACCCCCGCCGCGCCCTGGCCGAGGTGGCGGTGCTGGCCGGGCTGATCGCCGCGGCGGGGGGCTGGCGATGAGCTTCCGTCAGAAGATGTCCTGGCTTCATACCTGGGCCGGGCTGGTGGTCGGCTGGCTGCTGTTCGCGATCTTCCTGACCGGTACGGCCTGCTATTTCCGGCCCGAAATCTCGGCCTGGATGCACCGGCTGGCGCCGATCGCTCTGCCCGATCAACCGAGCCAGGCGCGCCTGGCGGCGGCATGGCTTCAGGCCGAAGCGCCCGATGCGGTCAGCTGGCTGATCGATTTCTCCGACGGGCGGGAACCGGTGCTGAAGGTCGCCGCCGGCCGGCCGCACGGCTATGTCGCCCAGAGGCTCGATCCGATGACCGGCGCGCCCGAGGCCGGGCCCGAGACGGTCGGCGGCGACTTCCTGTTCTATGTTCATTTCACCCTGATCATGTCCGACTGGGGCCGGATCCTGGGCCGCTATCTGGTCGGGATCTGCGCGATGATCATGGGGGTGGCGATCGTGACCGGGGTGATCGTCCACAAGCGGATCTTCAAGGACGCCTTCACCTTCCGCCCCCGTGCGGCCGCCCAGCGTGCCTGGCTGGACGGTCACAACCTGCTGGGCGTGATGTCGCTGCCCTTCCATCTGATGATCACCTGGAGCGGGCTGATCACCTTGATGCTGCTCTATATGCCCTGGGCGGTGGATGCCGGCTATCCGGGTGGACGGGCTGGTTATGCCGCCGATCTGGACGGGATCGCGGCGGCGGGGGCGCCTGCCGGACCGGCGCAGCCCGCAGCACTCACCGATCTGGGGCAGGTGGTGGCGGCGGCCAGTGCCGCATGGTCGGCCGATGGCCGCGACATCCGGGTCGGGCGGGTCGAGGTCGACCGGCCGGGCACCACGGCCGCACGGCTGACCCTGACACCCCAGGATGCCGACCAGCTTGCCCGTCTGCCGGAGGCGCTGGTCTTCGACGGCACCACCGGCCGGTTGATCGCGGATGGCCGCGGGCAAGGCGGGGCGGCGGCCGCCGTTCATCACACGCTGTACGGCCTGCATCTGGCGCGCTTCGCCGGGCTGCCGCTGCGCTGGCTGTTCTTCGCGGCCGGTCTTGCCGGCACGGCGATGATCGCAACCGGGCTGGTGCTCTGGTCGGTCAAACGCCGGCCGAAGACCGGCGCGGCGGGCCGCGGGCGCGGCCACCGGCTGGTCGATGCGCTCAATATCGGCTGTCTGGTCGGCCTGCCGGCGGCGATCGCCGGCCAGTTCCTGGCCAACCGCCTGTTGCCGGCCGATATCGCCGGCCGTGCGGTGCTGGAACCCGCCGCCTTCTATCTGGTCTGGCTGGCTTTTCTGCTGGCGGGGGCGTGGCGGTCCGACGGGTCAGGCTGGATGCGGGCGCTGCTCGCCGCGGCGCTGCTCTGGGCAGCGGTGCCGGTGGCGGATGTGCTGGTGACGGGCCGGGATCCGCTCGGTGCTCTGGCGGCCGGCGACCGGGTGTTCTGGGGCCTGCAGCTCGCCTGCCTCGTCATGGCGCTGGCGCTCGGCCGGCTGGCGATGATCCTCAGGGCACGCAGCCGGCGGGGAGGGGCGGCATGATCACACTGGTGATCCTCGCCATCGGCATCTCCGCCGCCACGGCACTCGCCCTCGCCATGACGCGCCATCACGAGCAATGCTACGGCCGCAATGCGGCGGCCCGACGGCAGCCGGTCCGGCGTCGCCTGGAAGGCTGGGGGCTGATCCTGATTGCAGCCGGCCTTGCCGTCTTTACCGACGGCTGGGGCCGCGGTCTGGTTCTGGTCGCGGGCGTGGTCGGCCTTGCCGCGCCGCTGGCAGCCGGTCTCTTCGCCTGGCGCCCGGCCTGGGCGGGGCGGGTGATCGCAGCCGGTTGGCTGGCCGTCGTGGCCGGGCTTTGCGGTCTGGTCTTCGGCTTTGCCTGACGCCTGACGCCGGACGTGAAACGGCCCGCCTCTCCATCCCGGAAAGGCGGGCCGTTCGGTCATCAGACGTCGTCAGTACCGGATCAGCGCACGCCGACCTGGCGGGCGTCGATGCCCTGGCCGTTCAGGTATTCGCTGAGTTCACCGGTCTCGAACATTTCCGAGACGATGTCGCAGCCGCCCACGAACTCGCCCTTCACATAGAGCTGCGGGATGGTCGGCCAGTTCGAGTACTGCTTGATACCCTCGCGGATCCCGCCATCGGCAAGGACGTTCACGTCGCGGAAGGGCACGCCCATGTAGTTCAGCACCTGAACCACCTTGGCGGAGAAGCCGCACATCGGCCGGTCGGCGGTGCCCTTCATGAACAGCACCACGGGCTCGGCGTCGATATGGGACTGGATCTCGGCGAAAACCGGATTGGACTGGTCGGTCATGATATCCTCGGACCTTGAAGGCATTCATTCCTGGACGCCGGCCCTCTGGCGCGGCCGGCGGCCCGCCTCAATCGGCGGGGGCGGAGGTCTGGAGGGCAAGGGCATGGAGCACGCCGCCCATGCGGCCCTGCAGCGCCTGATAGACCATCTGGTGCTGCTGCACGCGCGTCTTGCCCTTGAAGGCCGAAGAGACCACCCGCGCCGCATAATGATCACCGTCGCCGGCGAGGTCTTCGACCAGCACCTCGGCATCCGGCAGGGCGTCCTTGATCAGGCGCTCGATCTCGTTCTGGTCCATCGGCATCCGCGTCTCTCCCGTCACACGCGATCTTTGTGTCGCTGAACCGCGCCCCGGGGTCGCCGGAGCGCGGTCCCGCCGGTGATCAGGCCGGCGTCGACATCAACCCCGGCAGCCATCCCTCGTGGGCGCTGCGCAGCGTCTCCAAGGATATCGTGCCGGCCCCGGTCAGAGTCAATTCGGTGCCGCCGGTCACGCCGATCTGAGCGGCCGGCACGCCGGTCACCCAGGCCTGGGCGATGACGGCATCGGCCGCGGCCGCCGGGGCGGCGATCACATAGCGGCCCTGATCCTCGCCGAAGGCCCAGGCGAGCGGCGCCTGGAAGGCCGGCGGATCGATCTTCGCACCGATGCCCGAGGCCAGCGCCATCTCGGCCAGCGCCACCATCAGGCCGCCGTCGGAGACGTCGTGGACGGTGCTGATCAGCCCTTCCGAGATCAGCGTGCGGACAAAATCGCCGTTGCGGCGCTCCACCGACAGATCGACCGGCGGGGTTTCGCCGTCCTCGCGGCCCAGAACCTCGCGCAGATAGAGCGACTGGCCCAGATGGCCGCGGGTTTCGCCGATCACGATGATCGCGTGATCCTGGCCCTTGAAGGCGATGTCGGCCCGGCGCGAGACGTCGGCGATCAGGCCCACGCCGCCCACGGCCGGGGTCGGCAGGATGCCGGTGCCCTGGGTTTCGTTGTAGAGCGAGACATTGCCCGAGACGACCGGGAAGTTCAGCGCCCGGCAGGCTTCGGCCATGCCCTGGATGCAGCCGACCAGCTGGCCCATGATCTCGGGCTTTTCGGGGTTGCCGAAATTCAGGCAGTCGGTGATGGCCAGCGGCTTCGCACCCGTGGCGGTCAGGTTGCGCCAGGTCTCGGCGATCGCCTGACGGCCACCCTGATAGGGATCGGCATAGCAGTAGCGCGGCGTGACGTCGGTGGTGATCGCCACCGCCTTCTGGGTGCCGTGGATGCGCACCACCGCCGCATCGCCGCCGGGGCGGCCGACGGTGTCGCCCATCACCATGTGGTCGTACTGTTCCCAGATCCAGCGCCGGGAGGCGAGATCGGGCGAGCCCATCAGCTTTTCCAGCGTCGGCAGCACGGTGTCCAGATCGTCGCGGCCGCGGGGCAGCACGATCGGCCGGCGCTGGGGCGTGGGCGTCCACGGGCGGTCATATTCCGGGCTGCCATTGGCCAGCGGCTTGATCGGCAGATCGCCGGCCACGGCATCGTGGAACTTCAGCACCATGCGGCCGGTATCGGTCACCTTGCCGATGACGGCGAAATCCAGCTCCCACTTCTCGAAAACCCGCCGGGCCTCGTCCTCGCGGCCGGGCTTCAGCACCATGAGCATGCGCTCCTGGCTTTCCGACAGCATCAGCTCGTAGGGCGTCATGCCCACTTCGCGGGTCGGCACCTTGTCGAGCCACAGCTCGATGCCGGCATCGCCCTTGTCGGCCATCTCGAACGACGACGAGGTCAGGCCCGCTGCACCCATGTCCTGGATGGCGACGATGGCGTCCGACTTCATCAGCTCCAGGCAGGCCTCGATCAGCAGCTTTTCGGTGAAGGGGTCGCCCACCTGCACCGTCGGCCGCTTCTGCTCGGCATCCTCGCCGAATTCGGCCGAGGCCATCGAGGCGCCGTGGATGCCGTCGCGGCCGGTCTTGGAGCCGACATAGACCACCGGGTTGCCGATGCCGGCGGCGGCCGAATAGAAGATCTTGTCGGCATCCGCCAGGCCCACGCACATGGCGTTGACCAGGATGTTGCCGTTATAGGCCGGGTGGAAATCGGTCTCACCACCCACCGTCGGCACGCCGACGCAGTTGCCGTAGCCGCCGATGCCCGACACCACGCCCGAAATCAGGTGCTTCATCTTCGGATGCGACGGATCGCCGAAGCGCAGTGCGTTCATCATCGCGATCGGCCGCGCACCCATGGTGAACACGTCGCGCAGAATGCCGCCCACACCCGTCGCCGCGCCCTGATAGGGCTCGATATAGGACGGGTGGTTGTGGCTCTCCATCTTGAAGATGATCGCCTGGCCGTCGCCGATATCGACGACACCGGCATTCTCGCCGGGGCCGCAGATCACCCAGGGGGCGGTGGTCGGCAGGGTCTTCAGCCACTTCTTCGACGACTTGTACGAGCAGTGCTCGCTCCACATCGCCGAGAAGATGCCGAGTTCGACCAGGTTGGGCTCGCGGCCCATGATCTGGCGGATCCGCTTGTATTCGTCGCGGGTCAGCCCGTGCTCGGCGACGATCTCGGGGGTGATCTTGGTTTCGGCCGTCATCGGTCGCGATTCCCGTCAGTCTCGGAAACTTGGGGCCCGGCCATGCCGGGCTTCGGAGGCTGGAACTCCGGGGCGGTTCAGGAGAGCCCGCCCAGCAGCGAGCGGAACATCTGAGCCCCGTCGGTGCCGCCCAGCGCCGGGTCGGCCAGACGTTCGGGATGCGGCATCAGCCCCATCACATTGCGCGCCTCGTTGTAGACGCCGGCAATGTTGCGGGCCGAGCCGTTGGGGTTCGCCGCCCCGGTCGGGTTGCCGCCGGCATCGACATAGCGGAAGGCGACCAGGCCTTCGCCCTCGATCCGCGCCAGCGTCTCGTCGTCGGCGAAATAATTGCCCTGGTGATGGGCGACCGGGAACCGCACGACCGCGCCCTGCTCATAGCCCGCGGTGAAGGGCGTGTCGTTGCGCTCCACCTTCAGCAGCACGTCGCGGCAGACGAATTTCAGGCCGGCATTGGTCATCAGCGCGCCCGGCAGCAGCCCGGCCTCGATGGCGATCTGGAAGCCGTTGCAGATGGCGAGCACCCGGGTGCCCTTTGCGGCGGCGGCCTTCACCTGCGCCATGATCGGCGAATTCGCGGCGATCGCGCCCGAGCGCAGATAGTCGCCATAGGAAAAACCACCCGGAAGGACGATCAGATCGACCTTGGGCAGTTCATCGGCACGGTGCCAGACCATGTGCGGCGCACGGCCCAGCGCCGCCTCGACGGAAACGGCCACGTCGCGGTCGCAGTTCGAGCCGGGAAAGACGATGACGGCGGCATCCACGGGCTTGGATTCCCTGATTTCGGATCGGGTCGGCAGGGGCTGAAACATCGCCGGCCCGGGCGGGTGGCCCGGGCCGGCGGCGGGATCAGTCCGCGATCTCGATCGCGTAGTTCTCGACCACGGTGTTGGCGAGCAGGCGCTCGCACATCTCGGCGACGCGGCTGCGGGCGGTCGCCGCATCGGCGGCGTCGACGTCCAGCTCGATATACTTGCCGAGACGAACCTCGCCCGCTTCGGCATAGCCGAGGCCGTGGAGCGCGTTGGCGATGGCCTTGCCCTGCGGGTCGAGCACGCCGGGCTTCAGGGTCACGTGAACGCGGGCCTTCATCATGCGTCCTCCTCGGTCGGGGTCTCGGCCGTGTCGCGACCCGGATCCTCGGGCAGGATGCCGAGCCGGCGGGCGACCTCCTGATAGGCTTCCTCGACGCGGCCCATATCGCGGCGGAACCGGTCCTTGTCGAGCTTCTCGTTGGTCTTGACGTCCCAGAGCCGGCAGTTGTCGGGGCTGATCTCGTCGGCCAGGATGATCATGTCCTGGTCCTCGTCGAAGACCCGGCCGAATTCCAGCTTGAAGTCGACCAGCTTGAGGCCGATGCCGAGGAACAGGCCCGACAGGAAGTCGTTGACCCGGATCGACATGTTCAGGATTTCGTCGATCTCGGGGATCGTGGCCCAGCCGAAGGCGGTGATGTGCTCTTCGGTCACCATCGGATCGTTCAGATGGTCGGCCTTGTAGTAGTATTCGACGATCGAGCGCGGCAGCCGCTCACCCTCTTCGAGGCCGAGGCGGGTGGCGAGCGAACCGGCGGCGACGTTGCGGACCACCACCTCGATCGGGATGATCTCGACCTGCCGCACCAGCTGCTCACGCATGTTCAGGCGCTTGATGAAGTGGGTCGGCACGCCGATTTCGGCCAGCCGGGTCATCAGGTATTCGGAGATGCGGTTGTTCAGCACCCCCTTGCCGGTGATGACACCCTTCTTCTTGTTGTTGAAGGCGGTCGCGTCGTCCTTGAAGTACTGGATCACGGTGCCGGGCTCCGGACCCTCGAACAGGATCTTGGCCTTGCCTTCGTAGATGCGCCTGCGGCGGGACATGGGCGTCCTCCGGGGAGTTCGGACGGGCGGTACGCCGTCGACGGGTCCGCACAGCCGGGGATCGACCCGGGAGCGTCGGATCTCGACGAGCTGAGCCCAGGTCCGTGAGCAAATCGGGTCCATGAGCAAATCAGTCGGGCCGGGCCGACTGGGCGGTCGGTCCGGCGCGCGCGAAACATAGACAATCCGCTCCGCCAAGACAACGGCTTCCGACGCGACCCGGCCATGCGGTTTCGCCCGCTGCGCGAGCCTGGCAGGCCTGCCCCGGCAGGCCCGGCGGACTCTGCGCTCGCGATTGTCATGCTGCAGGTGCACACTGCCGTTTAGCAGATGCAACCACGGAGTCGCTTCAGATGACCACCACCGCCGTCCCCGGGCCGCTGGCCGGCCGCAAGGGCCTGATCGCCGGCATCGCCAACGAGCATTCGATCGCCTGGGGCTGCGCGAAGGCGTTTCGGGCGCTGGGCGCGGATCTGGCCATCACCTATCTGAACGACAAGGCGCGCCCGCATGTCGAGCCGCTGGCGCGCGAGGTGGATGCCCAGCTGCTGCTGCCGCTGGATCTGCGGGTCGACGGCGCAGTGGAAGCGGTGTTCGAACAGGTCGAGGCCGATTGGGGCCAGCTCGATTTCCTGGTCCATTCGATCGCCTTTGCGCCGGTCGAGGATCTGCACGGCCGGCTGACCGACTGTTCCAAGGCGGGTTTTCTGCAGGCGATGGACGTGTCCTGCTGGTCGTTCATCCGCATGGCGAAACTGGCCGAGCCGCTGATGAAACAAGGCGGCACCCTGGTCTGCATGAGCTATTTCGGCGCCCAGATGGTGGTCGACCATTACAACGTCATGGGCCCGGTCAAGGCGGCGCTTGAATGCGCGGTCCGTTATCTGGCGGCTGAACTCGGGCCCAAGGGCATCCGCGTCCATGCGGTGTCGCCCGGGCCGCTGGCCACCCGCGCGGCCTCGGGGCTGACCGGGTTCGACGATCTTCTGGCCAAGGCCCATGAAAAGGCGCCGATCTCGTCGCTGCTGTCGATCGAGGATGTGGGGGCCGCGACCGCGCATCTCGCCACCGACGCCGCCCGGCTGATGACCGGCCAGACCCTGTTCGTCGATGGCGGCTACCATATCATCGACTGAGCGGCCATATGATCGGGAGGATACCGGCCGGTTGCGCTAGGCATGGCCGCCCGCTGCTGGTATGAGAGGGGGCGACGGGGCCGTCGCGCCGCGAGATGGCAAACGCTGCCGCGGCAGACTGGCCGGAGCCGGGTCCGCACCACCGATCAGGTTTTGCAGGAGTAGTCCAGCGATGAGCACCTTCGACAACCGCGAGCGCGCCGAAGAAAACCGCTTCGCCCACGACCAGGAACTGGCCTTCAAGGCCCGCGTGAAGCGCGCCCGGCTGCTCGCCGCCTGGGCCGGGCCGCAGATCGGCCGCACCGACATCGCCGCCTATGGCGACGAGCTGATCGATGCCGACATGAAGGAGCCGGGCGACGAGGACATCATCGCCCGTCTGCTGGCCGATTTCGCCGCCGCGAATGTCGAGACCTCGCGCCATGTCGTCGAGATCCAGCTTCAGCGCCTGGGCGAGGAAGCCAAGGCGGCGGTGCTCGCCCAGGGCTGATCGCCCGGGCACCGAGACCGACTTCAGCGAACCCGCCCGGGCCCGGCCCTGGCGGGTTTTCTGCATTCGGGGAGAGGGGCTGCGTCAGATGGTGAGCAGGGCGAAGTCTTCCGAAAGCCCTTCCTCGGGATAGCCCCACTGGCGGGCGACCACGCGGGTCCGGCCGACCCGGTAATCGACATCGTGATGGGTGTGGCCATGCAGCCAGAGCGCCGGCTCATGCGCCTGCATCAGATCGGTCATGTCCGAGACGAAGGCGGGGGAGAGGGGGCTGCCCGCGAAGCGTTCGGCCACCGAAGCCGCCGCGGGCCCGTGATGGGTGACGACCACGGTCGCCGACGGATCCGAGGCGGCGAGTTCCCGCGCCAGCCAGGCCCGGAAATCCAGATGCAGGCCGCGGGCATCTTCCGGGCTGAACGGGCGGTCGCCCTCGCGGATGCGCTGATGGTCGTAGAGCACCTGGCCCGCCAGATCCATGGCCGTGCCGGCGGCGGCATCGCCATAGAGCCGGTAATCGGTCCAGGCCGTGCCGCCCAGAATGCGGACCCGGCGGTCCCGGGCGTCGATGTCGATCGCATCACCGTCCAGCACGCGCAGATTGCCGGCGGCCGTCGCCGCCCGGCGCATGTCCCGGATCAGCGGCGCCCGGTCATGGCCGTAGAATTCGTGATTGCCCGGGATATAGAGCACCGGCAGATCGCCGAAATTCCGGCCGGCCCAGTCGATCCCGCCGGTACCGTTGGCGATGTCGCCGGCCAGGATCACGAGATCGGCCCCGGCATCCCGTGCGGCATCGGCCGTCCGGCGCCCCAGATCGTCGATCGCCGCCAGGGCGGCCTCCGGTTCCAGGCCGGCGCGTTCCAGCCGTCGGCGCCTGACGTCGAGATGAAGGTCCGAGAGAAGGGCGAGGCGGAGATCGGTCATGGGGGGAGAACTCGCATGGGGTCGATGATGGCATATCATAACATGACGCGGCGGACGGGCCGATGACACAGCCTGTACGGGACGGGAATTCGCGGATCGTTCGAAAGAATTGACGCCTTGATCCCGTATGATAGCGTGTGCGGAGAGAGTTACCTTTCCCGAGTGCCCCGCCTCATGGACACCTTCAATCTCCAGACTTTCGAAACCTTGGTCGAGACTCACGACTACGGGTTTCACAAGAGCATCCCGATCGAGACCCTGGCCGAGTGGCTGGAGATGGAGTATCGCGAGGCGCTCGAGACCGCCAAGCGGATCGAGGCGCTGACCGACTGGCAGCTGGTGATCGGCCGCCGTGGCCAGAAGACCCGGCTGGTGAAGCGCGATGCCGCCGCGATCGCGGCCGAGCCGCAGACGGTCGCCGCTTCTGACGCGGCAGCGCCGGCCCAGCCCTTCTATGCCGTCCGCACCCGCACCGGCGGCCCCCGCACGACCGAGACGGTCGAGGTCTATTTCCCGATCCGCCTCGGCCAGAACGTCGCGCTGCGCCTGCCGGCCGATGTGACGCGCGAGGAGCTGGACCGTTTCGCGCTGTTTCTGAAGAGCCTGCCGGTCCGCGAACCTCTCAACGACGACTGACGCATGAAAAAACCCCGCAGCAGCTGCCGCGGGGTTTTCTCTGACGTCTGGTGTCGTGGTCGGGATCAGGCCCGCCCGAACACCCGCCGGAAGATCGTGTCGACCTGCGCCATGTGATAGCCCAGATCGAACAGCCCTTCGATCTCGGCGTCGGAGAGGCGGGCGGTGACCTCGGGGTCGGCCTTCAGCAGGTCGATGAACTGGCCCTCGCCGCGCCAGACCGGCATGGCGTTGCGCTGCACCAGGCGATAGGCGTCCTCGCGGCTGACGCCCTTCTGGGTGAGGGCGAGCAGCACGCGCTGCGAGTGGACCAGGCCGCCCAGCGCATCCAGATTGGCCATCATCCGCTCAGGGTAAACCACCAGCTTGTCGACCACGCCGGCCAGGCGGTTGAGCGCAAAATCGAGCACGATGGTGGCGTCGGGGCCGATCATCCGCTCCACCGAGGAATGCGAGATGTCGCGCTCGTGCCAGAGCGCCACATTCTCCATCGCCGGGGTGATATAGCCGCGCACCACGCGGGCCAGACCGGTCAGGTTTTCGGTCAGCACCGGGTTGCGCTTGTGCGGCATCGCCGACGAGCCCTTCTGCCCGGGCGAGAAATACTCTTCCGCCTCGTAGACCTCGGACCGCTGCAGATGGCGGATTTCAACCGCCAGCCGCTCGACCGAGCTTGCCACCACGCCCAGCACCGCGAAGAACATCGCATGGCGGTCGCGCGGGATCACCTGGGTCGAAACCGGCTCGGGCTTCAGGCCCAGCTTTTCGGCCACATGCTCTTCGACCCGGGGGTCGATATTGGCGAAGGTGCCGACGGCGCCCGAGATGGCGCAGGTCGCGATCTCGTCACGCGCCGCCACCAGCCGGGCGCGGGCGCGCTGGAATTCGGCATGATAGCCGGCAAGCTTCAGGCCGAACGTCACCGGCTCGGCATGGATGCCGTGGCTGCGGCCGATAGTGGGGGTGTCCTTGTATTCGAAGGCGCGGCGTTCCAGTGCGGCCAGCACCTTGTCGACATCCTCGATCAGCAGATCGGCGGCCTGCTTCAGCTGCACGGCGAGGCAGGTATCCAGCACGTCCGACGAGGTCATGCCCTGATGCACGAAGCGGGCTTCCTCGCCCACATGCTCGGCCAGGCTGGTCAGGAAGGCGATGACGTCGTGCTTCACCTCGCGCTCGATCTCGTCGATGCGCGGAATGTCGAAGGCGCCGCGCTCCCACACCGCCTTCGCGGCTTCCTTGGGGATCACCCCCAGCTCGGCCTGGGCGTCGCAGGCATGGGCTTCGATCTCGAACCAGATGCGGAACTTGTTCTCCGGTTCCCAGATCCGGACCATCTCGGGGCGGGAATAGCGCGGGATCATCGCTGGGCTGTCCTTCGCAGGCGAAACACACGCGAACCGGAGCCGTCCGGCCGCTTCGGGCAGGGTTATAGCCCGTGGCGCCCGCCGGGCAAAGGGCAGATGACCGGGGGCGGGGCCGCGGCGCGCGCAAAGCTGCTGCGCCGGGCGCCGTCGTGGCTTAGTCTGGGTGGCGGTGGCCGTCATGAACATGTCTTGAAGCAGATGGCCTTACGAGGTCGACAAGGCCACACGGCCGCCCAATATCCAGAAAAGCACCGTATGCACCGGTGTGGCGGGCAGGCTGTCGGGTGAGAGCAGGCTGTGGGTGAGAGGTAGGGGGGCATGACGGAAGCGACCGCGCAACGCCTGCGCAACGCGCTGGGCTGGCTGGGTTTCCCGCTCGCCGGCATGCTCTGCGGCCTCATCTTCGGCATTCTGGAAGGCAAGGACGACACCTGGATCGCCATGGTCTATGGCTCCGGCGTGGGCGGGGTGATGATCGCCTTCGCCATGGGGCGGTTGTTCCCCAGGGTCAGCCGCTGGCTGCGCGCCCAGGCGGCACCGATCTATGTCGGCGGCACCATGCTGGTCTGGTCGGCGCTGTCCTTCGTCTCTTACGCCGTGATGGGGCTGCTGCTGATGGTGGCGGATCAGTGGTTCGGGATCCTGGCCGGCCATCAGGATCACGGTCCGGTGATGTGGCTGGTGCTGCGTTTCGACGTGCTGCTCTTCTCCATGGGCGTGTCGGCCGTGGGCGGCCTGCTGTTCCGGATCCGCGACCTGATCGGCACGCGGGTGTTCCTGGCCCTGCTGGTCGGCCGCTATCATCGCCCGACGCGTGAGGAACGCATCTTCCTGCTGGTCGATGTCGCCGGCTGGACCAGCACCGCCGAACGGCTGGGCGAGCTGGGGGCGACCGATTATCTGGGCCAGATCCTGTTCACCATGGGCTCACCCGTGCGCCGCAACCGGGGCGCCATCGACCGCTATGTCGGCGACCAGGCGATCATCTCCTGGAACATCAGCTGCGGGGCGCGTCAGGCCGCGCGTCAGGCGGCCCGGGCGATCACCTGCACCTTCGACATTCTGGAGGCGGTGGAGCGGGCCGGGCCGGACTTCATCCGCCGTTTCGGAGAGGCGCCGCGGGTCCGGGCGGTGATGCATGTCGGCACCGTGGTGGTGGCCGAACTGGGCGACGCCAAGCACGAGATCGCCTTCATCGGCGACACGATGAACACCGCCGCCCGGCTTGAAGGCCTGGCCAAGACACTGAAAGTGCCGGTGCTGGTGTCGGAAGCGGTGCTGGCGCTGGCGCCGCTGCCGGCCGGGGTCGATTCCCGGCCGTTGGGCGCGCATATGCTGCGCGGCCGGACCGAGACGGTCGATGTCTATGAACTCTCTCGTCCGGCACAGCGCCCGGCCCGTGCACCTACCGAGCCGCCGGCAAGGGCGGTGCCGCAGCTGGCGGTCGACGTTACCCCGGCGGAGTGAGGCCTGCTTCAGCGCAGGCGAAATTCAGAGCAACCCCAGGGCCTTGAAGCTTTTATAGCTGCGCCGGCCGATGATGATGTGGTCGTGAACCGAGATGCCCAGATGGCGCGCGGCCTCGACCAAGCGGCGGGTCAGGTCGATATCGGCGGGCGAGGGGGTGGGATCGCCCGACGGGTGGTTGTGGACCAGAATCAGCGACGAGGCGGCGTGTTCCAGCGCCCGCTTCACCACCTCGCGCGCATAGACCGGCGTGTGATCCACCGTGCCCTGCTGCTGGACCTCGTCGGCAATCAGCCGGTTCTTGCGGTCCAGGAACAGCACGCGGAACTGCTCTACCCTGAGATGGCCCAGATCGGCCATCAGATAGTCCATCAGCGCCTGCCACGAGGCGAAGAGCGGCCGGTCGATGACCTCTTCGCGCATGGAGCGGATCTTCAGCCCCTCGGCCAGCTTGATCTGCGCCAGCACCGCCGGGCCCACGCCCTCTACCGCCTTCAGCCGGGCCGGCTCGGCATGCAGCACGTCGCCCAGGCTGCCGAAGGTCTGAAGCAGGCGCTTGGCGATCGGCTTCACGTCGCCGCGCGGAATGGCGGCGGCGATCAGCAGTTCCAGCAGTTCATAATCGGCCAGTGCATCGGCACCCCGCTCCAGCAGCCGGTCGCGCAGGCGCTGGCGATGGCCGTGGTAATGGGGCTTCGCGGTGCCGTTTTCAGGCGAACCTTCCGGTGCCGGCCGGACGACCCGGCCCGAGGCCTCGTCCAGGCCGGGCGCCGATCTTCGCACCGGGCCCGCCTCCTGCCACCAGGGCATGGATTCCACGTCCAGCACCGGCGGTTGCGGTGCGGCCGAGGCTGCCTCGGGCGCCTCTTCGGCGGGCCGCGCCGCCGCGCGCGCGATCATGTCGGCGGCGCGGGCGAAACCGGTCACCGGCGCCGCGGCGGTCTGGTTCGGGTCGGGGCGGCGCCGGTCGGTCATCGCGATCGTGGATCCCCTGCGGGTGCCGTGGTCAGGCGGCGATGTCGGTGCGATAGGGCGGCCGGTCGAGGCCGAGGGGGGAGCCGGTGAAGATTTCGTAGCCGGTCTCCGTCACCGCCACCGTGTGCTCGAACTGGGCCGAGAGCTGGCGGTCGCGAGTGACGGCGGTCCAGCCGTCGGACAGGATCTTCACGTCGGGCCGGCCCAGATTGACCATGGGCTCGATGGTGAAGAACATGCCTGGCTTCAGCTCTTCGCCGTCGCCGCGGCGGCCGTAATGCAGCACGTTGGGCTGATCGTGGAAGACCCGGCCGATGCCGTGGCCGCAGAAATCCCGCACCACGGAGCATTTCTGCTTTTCCACGAAGCTCTGGATGGCATGGCCGATATCGCCGAAGGTGGCGCCCGGCTTCACCGCCGCGATGCCCAGCATCATCGAGTCATAGGTGATCTCGATCAGCCGCTCCGCCTTGCGGGAGATCTTGCCGACAGGGAACATGCGGCTGGTATCGCCGAACCAGCCGTCCAGGATGACGGTAATGTCGATGTTGATGATGTCGCCTTCGACCAGCGCCTTCTGATCGGTCGGGATGCCGTGGCAGACCACGTGGTTGACCGAGGTGCAGATCGACTTGGGGAAGCCCCGGTAGTTCAGCGGCGCCGGGATGGCGCCATGATCGAGGATGAAGTCGTGGCACAACTGGTCGAGGCGTTCGGTCGTCACTCCCGGTTGTACATGCGGAGTGATGAAGTCGAGGACGTCGGCGGCCAGACGGCCCGCCTTGCGCATGCCCTCGAAATCCTCGGGCGCGTGGATCTTGATCATCGTTTCCTGCTTTCCCCCGGCGTCATCCGCCGGACCGAACCGGGTGTTCTGCGCGACCGGGTGTTCTGCGCGATGGCTGCTTTGACTGCATAGATATTACACCAGCGGCCATCCGGCAATCGCGGGACATGCGCGTTTTCGTGACATGGGTCATCTGCCGCTTGCAGAACCGGCGACCGGCAGCAGCCCCGTGAAGCCGATGCCCCGGGGCGTGGCCTCGAAGCCGAGTGCCAGAACGCCGACCCCGGCCGCGCGGGCGGCCTCCAGTGCCGCGGCATAGGCCGGGTCGATATCGGCCGCGACGTCGACGCGTGTCGCATCACCGCGCATCACCGCATAGATCAGCATGGCCCGGGCGGCGCCGCTCTCTGCCAGCGCCGCCAGTTCCGCCAGATGGCGGGCGCCGCGGGCGGTGCGGGCGTCGGGAAACTCCCCCAGCCCCGGCCGGCGTGACAGCGTGACCGATTTGACCTCGACATAGACCGGCAGGCCGCCCGACCCCGGGGCCGGGTCGACCACAAGGTCGACGCGTGAGGCCTGGCCATAGCGCACCTCGCGGCGGAGCGTCGCGCCGTCACCGCCGAGGCCCGGAACCAGCCCGGCGCGGATCACATCCGCAACCAGCCCGTTGGCGCGGCCGGTGTCGACGACCACATGGGCGCCGCCTGCCACGTCGACCAGCACCCAGGACAGCGGCAGCTTGCGCTTCGGATCGGCCGATCGCTGCAGCCAGATCCGGGAGCCGGGCCCGGCAAGGCCTGCCATGCTGCCGGGGTTGGCGACATGGGCGGTGGTCTCCGTGCCGTCCTCGAAGACGATATCGGCCAAAAAACGCTTGTAGCGCCGCACAAGGCGTGCGGGTTCCAGCGGCGGCGTGAAGACGAGGCCGGGATGGTCGGTATCGGGAAGGGCCGCCATCGGCCGGGGCAGGGTGTCGGTCATGGCGTCAGACTAGGCGCGGGCCTGCCATGGCGCAAGCGGTCGCCGGATGGCCTGCGGACTGGAAGCCTGCGGCGACCGCGGTCATAATCGCGGCCGAACGCCATCGATCGGTCGGATGTGTGACGGGGACGAGCATGAACAGGCGCGGTTCGGGAACACAGATGCCGCGGCGCGCCGTGGTGACCGGGGCGGGCGGCATGCTCGGCCGGCACGTGGTCGCGCGGCTGACGCAGGATCCCGGCTGGGCGGTCACCGCCTTCATCCGCCCCGAAACCCCGGCAGAGGCGCGCGGCTGGCTGGAGGCCCGGGGCGTGCAGCTGATCGAGGCGCCGCTGACCGATGCCCATGCCATGGCGGCGCAGACGCCCGATGATACCGATGTCTATCTGCATCTGGCGGCCGATACCTCCACCGACCCGCGCGACAGGGCCCGGCAGTGGCAGACGAATGTGGCGGGCACCGCGGCGGTGGCCGAGGCGGTGCTGCTGACCCGCGTCCGTCGGCTGGTCCATGTCTCCTCGGCCTCGGTCTACGGCTTCGATCGCCGGCGGGTCGACGAGCATTGCCCCAAGGTCGGGGCCGATCATCCCGTGGGTTACGTGGCGAGCAAGGCGGCTGCGGAAGAGGCGGTGCAGGATGCGATCGCCCGCGGCGTGGATGCGGTGATCCTGAACCCGGGCCATATGCTGGGCGCCTGGGACCGGCATAACTGGGCCGGGCTGATCCGGCTGGCCGCCCGCGGCCGGCTGCCGGCGATCCCGCCCGGCGGCGGCAGTTTTGCAGGCGCCGCCGCGGTCGCCGATGCCGTGATCGCCGCCGCCGATCGCGCGATGATCGGTGAGAACTATCTTCTGGGCGGGCCCGAGGCGAGCTTTCAGGAGCTGATCCGCCGGGCCGGCGACATTCTGGGCCGGCGGCTGACCGACCGGGTGGCGCCGCCCCGGCTGCTGATGGCGGTGGCACAGACGCTCGGCCTGGTCTCGCCGCTGACCGGCCTGCGCCCGACCATCACGCCCGATGCGGCGCGGATCACCTGCCACATGGTCGCGATCGACAGCGACCGGGCGAAGCGCGACCTGGGATATGCGCCGCCGCCGCTCGACAGCATCCTGCGCGAGACCATCGACTGGCTGATCCAGGCCGGCGAGATCGACGCGCCATCTTCAAGCACGGGACCCGTCCGATGACCGAGACCACCCCCACCTCGTCCATTGCCGCCGACACCAGCCCCGCCACAGGGGGCGGCTCCCGCACCGCCGCGGTGCTGGTCATCGGCAACGAGATCCTGTCGGGCCGGACCCAGGACGTGAATGTGCGGATGATCGCAACCAAACTCGCCCCGGCCGGCATCCGGGTGATCGAGGTGCGGGTGGTGCCCGATGTCGAGGCCGAAATCGTCGACGCCATCCATGCGCTGGAGGCGAAGGCCGATTACGTCTTCACCACCGGCGGCATCGGCCCCACCCATGACGACCTCACCGCCGAGGCGGTTTCCAAGGCCATGGGCGTGCGGCTGGTCCGCCATCCTGAGGCCGAGCGCCGGCTTCAGGCCTATTACCCGCCCGACAAGCTGACCGAGGCGCGGCTGCGCATGGCCAACACGGCCGAGGGCGCGACGCTGATCGACAATCCGGTCTCGATCGCCCCCGGCTTCCGGATCGGCAAGGTTCACGTCCTGGCGGGTGTGCCGCAGATCGCGGCCGCGATGATGGACAATGTCGTGCCCACGCTTGAAGGCGGTGCGGTCACCCGCGCCGTCACCCTGGTGGTCGACGGCGCCGAAGGCGAGATCGCCCAGCGTCTGGGCGAGGTTCAGGACCGCCATCCGACCGTCGAAATCGGCTCCTACCCCGCCTTCCGCGGCGGCAAGCCCTCGGTCAGCCTGGTGCTGCGCGGCACCGACGATGCCGAGCTCGATGCCGCCGAGGCCGATCTTTCCACGGTGTTGGGCGAGATGGCCGTTCCCGTCCTCTTCCGGGAAGGGTAACGAGATGGCACCCGGAGGTACTGGACAGTGAAAGCCATTCCCGGTATTGGTGCTTCCGCAGCGCACGGGTTACAATGTGCCTACCCTCGCGCGCGGACGTGGCGAAACCGGTAGACGCAGCGGACTTAAAATCCGCTTCCGTGAAGGAGTGCGGGTTCAAGTCCCGCCGTCCGCACCACTCTTCCTGACGGCATGCAAATTGCGACATCCCGCCCCGACCGGTTTCAGAATATCGGGGACGTGACATCATGGATGTGCAGGCGCGGGGTGCGGGCGGGTTGTCCGCCCAGCTTTACAGGCAGATAGGCAGCGCGGAACTGCTCGCGCGACAGACCGGGCAGGCGGCAGGATCTGCAGCCCCCGCGGCAGGATCTGCCGCCCCGGCGGCGCCCCCGGCACAATCTGCCGGGCGGGCATCTTCTGCGGGATTGATGGCGCCGGCCGCAGGCGGGGCGAATGCCACCAGCCAGACGCTGTTCAATGCTCAGATGATCGGTCAGTCGGACGAGCCGGAGCTGGCCGCGGCCGACGAGGCTGCGGAGACACCCGAGACCGCAGGCGCGTCGTCCGGGGAGGTGACCGCCTCTGACGACGATAACGGCTGGTCGGCGGCGGAGCAGGCCTTCATGGACTTCATGTCCATGACCCCTGCCGAACGCTATCGCCAGATGTTCCTGGCCGATGAGGGCCTGACCGAGGAAGACCTGGCGGCGATGTCGCCCGAGGATCGGGCGAAGATCGAAACCAAGATCCGGGAGCGGATCGACGCGGCCGTCAAGGATCAGGCGACCGAGGGCGTGGGTGACACGGCGTCCGCCGAGGCCGGCGCTGCACCGCAGGCGCCGGCAGCAGCGGCTGCGCCGCCGCCGCCGCAGGTTGCCGGCGCTGATGCCGTACCGGGGACCGGTGCCCCGGGCGACGCCCTCGGTTTCGGTGACGGCAGCGACCTGGATGAGATGATCCGGCTCGCTACGCGGGCCTGATCGCGGGCCCGGCGCGGTTGTGGGCCTGGCGCGGTTGATCGGGATGAGGCCGGGGGGCGCCCTCGAACAGCTCGCCTTCCGCCCGGTCCAGATCCTCCAGCCCCTTGGCGAGGCTTGCGCCCCAGACCAGATGTGCCGCAATCATCAGCAGGTTGCGGCGCCAGGGATGGCGGGTGGCCGGTTTCAGGATCCGGGCGGCCGGGATCCAGCCCAGATAGCTGGCTGCCCAGACGGCGACGCCATAGCCGGCCCCCGCCGCCAGCCCGCCCCGCGGGCGCAGCAGGGCGAAGACCGCGCCCGAGGCGGCGCCGAAGGCGAAATGGGCGAGCAGGGTCTGGCGGCGCCGGGCCTGCTCGTCATCTGCCCTCCCTGTGCCGGCCTTCCCTTCGCCAGGCCGCCCGGCAGTGCCGTCGATGATCTCACGCGGGGGCAGGGGATAGCTGTCTTCTTCGGGCAGCAGCGGCCGCATGCGGCGCATGGCGGCGGTCATCGCCACGGTGGCCATGACCCCGGCGATGGCGCCCAGCAAGGGGGTGTCCAGACGGGAGGTCGACATTCTGTCCTCCCTCCGTCACGCGCGGGCCGGGCGGCCGCGCCGATGGCGCCCCGCCAGCCAGAGGCCCAGAACCAGCCCGCCCGCCGCCAGCGCCGCCATGCGCATCTGGCGTCCGGTGCCGCCGCCCTCCGCCCAGCCGCCACGGACGGCATGGCTGTGCCGGCCGGGGCCGAACACCGCCGGATCGCGGCGGTCGACGGCCCGCCGGTTGCGGGTCACCTGCGCCGCCCGGCCGAACCGCCCGGTCAGCCGGTCGGCCAGCCCCGGCATCAGCCGGTTCACAAGGCCGAGCCCGCGGGTGGCACGGCCGACCCAGGCGGTCCGCCTGCGCCGGGTGACCGCCTCCCAGATCGCCTCCGCCACTGTCTCGGGCGGGTAGACCGGCGGTGTCGGGCGGGGGACGCCTTCGGCCAGGCGGGCCCCGGCATGGGCGAAGAAGGGGGTGTCGGTGGCGGGCGGATGCACCAGCGCCAGATGGATCTGGCTGCGATCGTGGATCAGCTCGGTCCGCACCGCCTCGGTGAAGGCGGCGACGGCCGATTTGGCGGCGGCATAGGGCGCGAGCAGCGGCATCGGGCGCAGGGCCACCACAGAGCCGATATTGACGATCACGCCCTGGTTGCGGGGGCGCATGCGGGCGAGGGCGGTGCGGGTGCCGTTGACCACCCCCAGATAATCCACCTCTGTCACCCGCCGGAATTCCTCTTCCGCCACGTCTTCGAAGGGCGCGTAGAACCCGACCCCGGCATTGTTGATCCAGGCGTCGATCCGGCCATAGCGGTCCTCGATCGCCGAGGCGGCGGCATCCAGGCCGCGGGCGTCGGAAACATCGGCCACGGCGGCCACCGCCTCGCCGCCCTCGCGCAGGATGTCGTCGCGGGCATCGGCAAGGCCGTCGGCGCTGCGGGCGATCAACCCCACCCGCCAGCCGCGGCGGGCGAACAGCAGCGCGGTGCAGCGCCCGATCCCCGATGACCCGCCGGTGATCACCACCACCGGGGCCGTCTGGTCCCGGTCGCCTGCCTGCGGATGCCGTCTCGTCGTTTCGCGCATCGTCAACTCCGTCTCGCCCTGGTAGAACAGGATATCATGTCACCGACCATGGCATTGCAGTGGCCGGGGAACGGTCAACCCGTTCCGCCTCGGCGGGTTCCGGTGGAACTGGCGGCGTCTGCCGTCGTTGTCGACGGTGTTGGCGGCCCTTGAAGGAACAAAATCGCGTGCATGTGCTCGTCACCGGCGCCACCGGCCTGATCGGATCGGCCGTGGTCGCCAGACTGGTTACCGAAGGCCACGACGTCACCGGCATGGCCCGCGACGATGTCCGCGGCCGGCGGAGCCTGCCTGCCGTGCGCTGGCACGCGCTCGACATGGCGACCGTCACCGGGCCCGATGCCTGGGCGCCGCATCTGGCGGGCGTCGATGCGGTGGTCAATTGTGCCGGCGTGTTCCAGCAGGGCCGGGGTCCGCGCGGTGCGGGCGACGATCTGGCGGTGCATGAAACCGGTGCCGATGCGCTTTTCGCCGCGGCCGAAGCGGCCGGCATCCGCCGGGTGATCCATTTCTCGGCCATGGGGGTCGACCGGGCGACGCCGAGCAGTTTTTCGGCCAGCAAGCGCGCCGGCGACCAGGCGCTGATGGCCCGCGATCTCGACTGGGTGATCCTGCGCCCCTCGGTGGTGCTGGGGCCGGGGGTCTATGGCGCCGGTGCGCTGATGCGCGGGCTTGCCGCCCTGCCGGTGCTGCCGGTTCTGCCCGATACCAGGCCGCTGCAGGTCGTGCAGCTGGATGATGTGGTCGAGACGGTGCTGCGCCTGCTCGATCCCGCTGCGCCGGCGCGGCTGGCGCTCGATCTGGCGGGGCCCGAACCGCTCGGCTTCACCGATATCGTGCTGGCCCATCGCCGCTGGATGGGCTGGGCGCCACCCCGGCTGCGGCGCCTGCCGCCCAGACTCGCCCGGCTGGTCTGGCGGGCAGGCGATGCGGTGGCGCGGCTCGGCTGGCGGCCACCGCTCAGGTCCAATGCCCGGCGGGAAGTGGTGCGCGGCGCGACCGGCGATCCCGGCCCCTGGATCCGGGCCACCGGCATCACACCCCGCAAGCTGGGGCAGGCGCTGGCCGCGCGGCCGGCGACGGTTCAGGATCGCTGGTTCGCCGGGCTCTATCTGCTGAAGCCGCTGATCTTCGGTGTCTTTTCGGCTTTCTGGATCACCACGGCGCTGCTTTCTTTCGGCCCCGGCTACGATATCGGCGTCGCGCTGATGCTGGAAGGCGGCGTCGGTCCGCTCGCCGGTCCCTCGGTCATCCTCGGTGCCCTGGCCGACCTGCTCATCGGTCTTGGCATCGCCTGGCGGCGCACCACCCGTACCGCCCTTTTTGCAGCGCTCGGGATCTCGATCTTCTATGTCGTCGCCGGCACCATCCTGGTGCCCCGGCTCTGGGAAGAGCCGCTGGGACCGCTGGTCAAGATCTGGCCGATCATGATGCTGAACCTCGCCGCCCTCGCCATTCTGGAGGACCGGTGATGCTCTATTTCGGGCTCAAATTCCTGCATGTGATCGGGGCCGCCGTGCTGCTCGGCACCGGTGCGGGCATCGCCTTCTTTCTGGTCGTCGCCCGCATGACCGACGATGCCGTCCGCATCGCCGAAGTCGCCCGGATCGTCGTGATCGCGGATTTCGTCTTCACCCTCACCGCGGTCATCGCCCAGCCGGTGACCGGCGTGGCGCTGGCGATGCATCTGGGCCTGCCGCTCACCCAGGGCTGGATCCTGCTCTCGATCCTGCTCTATCTGCTCACCGGGCTGTTCTGGCTGCCGGTGGTGTGGATGCAGCTTCGCCTGCGCGACATGGCACGCGCGGCGGCGGCCCGCGGTCTGCCGCTGCCCGCGGCCTGGGCCCGGCTCTACCGGATCTGGTTCGCCTTCGGCTTCCCGGCCTTCTTTGCCGTGCTCGGGATCGTCTGGCTGATGATCGCGAAACCGGTGATCCCCTGGATCGACGGCTGAGAGCCCCGTGGCGATGGGGGCCCCTGCGTGCGGGCAGCCCCACCGCTATGGGGCTGCCCGTCTCCGGTCAGCGCAGCTCGATCTCGACGAAGGCGAAGGGTTCGTCGCCGTCATTGATCACATTGTGATCGGTACCGGCCATGCCGGTATAGGATGCGCCGAAAGACCGCTCCACCGTGCGGGCGGCGCCGTCGGGGCCTTCGATGCGCAGCCGGCCATTGGCCAGCGGCACGACCACATAGTCCAGCTCGTGGCGATGCGATCCCGTCTCGGCGCCGGGGGCGAAGCTCCACAGCGTCACCCGCACCCGGTCGTCATCGACCTGAAGGGTGGGCACGGCCTGGGGGCGGGCGGGGGTGGTGGCGTCGGTCATGGTGGCTGGCACTCCCTGTCTGTCGCCCGTCCGGGTCTCTCCCGCGGGCCGGGCGCGTCTTCCGATCCGGCCAGCATACGACGGCGCGCCATCCTGCCGCATCTGCCGATCACGTCTCCGGATGAAGTGCCGCACTCAACACGGCCCGGATCAGCGGTTCCAGCCGCTCGCGCCGGTCATCGCCCACCAGATCGATCTTCAGCACCTGGCGGAACAGCACGATGCCGGTCATGCAGGCGGCGGCAAGGGCGGCGCGTTCATTGATCGCTTCCGATGTCAGCGCCGGCCTGCCTGCGTCGCGCTGCACATCCGCGGTGCGCGCCGCGATCGGGCCGATCACGTCTTCCAGAATGAAGTCGCGCAGGATCGGTGCCGCCTGGGTGCTGGACAGCGACTGGACGACGATATCCATCGGGTCGACACGTCCGAACGTCCGGTCGAGCAGCGGGTCGAAAATCTCGCGGGCGAAGGCCTGCTCCGGCGGGTCGGTCTGTTCCTCGATGCTGGTGCGGGCCTGAAAGGCGGCGCGCACCACCTCGACGAACAGCTGCTCCTTGGATCCGAAGGCGCGGTGGACCATGGCGACGTCGATCTCGGCATCGGCTGCGATGTCGCGCAGCCTGGCGTCTTCATAAGGGTGCCGGGCGAAGCGGATCATCGCAGCCTGCAGGATGCGTTGGCGTGTGGCAGCGGATGATCGCTGGGCGGGTTCCGGCATAAGGCGCCTCCTTCATGACGATGCCTGACGCGGCAGGCTTCCCCAGAAGATACGCCGGTTTTTATCGGTGACCAGAGGTGGACATGAGAAGGGGGTGACGACGCAAAATGGGTCACATTTCTCGGTATGCAGCCCGTCAGACGGGTTTCGCCATCCGCATCGCCCGCCAGACCCGCTCGGGCGTGGCCGGCATGTCTATATGACGCACGCCCAGGTCGTGGAGGGCGTCTGCGATCGCATTGATCACCGCCGCCGGCCCGGCGATGGCCGAGGCCTCGCCGCAGCCCTTGGCACCCAGCGGGTTGGTGGTGCAGAGGGTTTCCATGGCGACCAGCTCCACCGGCGGCACGTCGGTCGCCCGTGGCATGGCGTAGTCCATGAACGATCCGGTCAGCAGCTGGCCGCTCTCGGGGTCGTAGCGGCAGACCTCCATGCAGGCCTGGCCGATCGCCTGGGCGGCACCGCCATGGATCTGGCCTTCGACGATCAGCGGGTTCACGATGCGGCCGAAATCATCCACCGCCAGATAGCGGTCGACCCTGGTGGTGCCGGTCTCGGGGTCGATCTCGACCTCGACGATATGGCAGCCATAGGGGAAGGTGAAGGCTTCCGGGTCGTAATAGGTGGTTTCGTCGATGCCGGGCTCCATCCCCGGCGGATAGTCGACCGGGGCATAGGCGCGGCCGGCGACCTCGGCGAAGGTCAGGCTGCGATTGGTCGTGCGCATCCGGAAGATGCCGTCGGCCAGCGTGATCTCTTCGGGCGTGGTGCCCAGCATATGGGCGGCGATGCGGGTCATCTTGGCCACCACCTTGTCGGTGGTCACCGCCAGCGCCGAGCCGCCGACCGACAGAGAGCGCGAGCCATAGGTGCCGACGCCATAGGGCACCTTCGCGGTGTCGCCATGGACGATCTCGATCAGGGCGGGGTCGATGCCGGTTTTGTCCGCCACGATCTGGGCGAAGGCGGTCTCGTGGCCCTGGCCGTGGGAATGGCTGCCGGTCAGAACCATGATGCCGCCGGTGGGCCCGACCCGGACGGTCGCCACCTCGAACTGCCCGCCGCCGAGCCCGGCCTCGATCAGCAGTTTAGACGGTCCCATGCCGCAGGCCTCCATGTAGAAGGCGACACCCATGCCGCGGCGCAGGCCCTTCGCGGCCGACGCCGCCCGACGGGCGTCATAGCCATCCGGATCGGCGGCCTGACGGGCCAGATCCATCAACGCCGGCAGATCGCCCGAATCATAGGTCCACAGAAACGGCGTGCGGTAGGGGATGGCCTCGGGCGGGATGGCGTTCATCCGCCGGATCTCGAACGGATCCATGCCCAGCTCCCGCGCGGCCGTTTCGACGATCCGCTCCATCACATAGGTCGCCTCGGGCCGGCCGGCGCCGCGATAGGCATCGACGGGCGTGGTGTTGGTGAACACGCCCTCGACATGGACATAGACGTCGCGCAGCGCATAGGGGCCGGGGAAGGGGTTGGCATAGAAGAAGGTCGGGATCGAGGGCGCGAAAGTGGAGAGATAGGCGCCCATATTGGCCAGCGTGTGCACCTTCATCGCCCGGAAGCGGCCGTCCTCGTCCAGGCCGAGCGACACCGTCGTCACATGGTCGCGGGCATAGGTGTCGGCCTGGAAGGCCTCCAGCCGGCTTGCGATCCAGCGCACCGGCCGGCCGGTGCGTTTTGCCGCCACCAGCACCAGCACCTCTTCCGAATAGTGATAGATCTTCATGCCGAAGCCGCCGCCGACATCGGGCGAGATCACCCTGAGCTTTTCCTCGGGCACTTTGAGCGTTGCGGCCGACAGCGTCACCCGGATCGAATGCGGGTTCTGGCTGGAGGTCCAGAGCGTATAGTCGCCATGGCCGCGGTCATAGACGCCGAGCGTGCCGCGGGTTTCCATCGGGCTGGCATTCACCCGGTTCTGGATCAGGTCCAGCGTCACCACCCGCGGGCTGGCGGCCAGGGCGGCGTCGACCGCGGCCTCGTCGCCCAGATCCCAGTCGAAACAGCGATTGGTCGGGATCTCCGACCGGACCCGGGCGGCATGGGGGCCCAGAGCGGTGCCAAGATCGGTCTGGCAGGGCAGGGGGTCGTAGTCGACCTCGATCGCTTCCACCGCCGCATCGGCCTGGGCCTCGGTTTCGGCCACCACCGCCGCCAGCGGGTCGCCGACATGCAGCACCCGGTCCACCGCCAGCACGGGATGGGGCGGGTGGATCATCGCCGAGCCGTCACGGCTGGTGACCGGCCAGGCGCAGGGCAGGCCACCGATGCCCATCTTGTCCAGATCCGCCCCGGTGATCACGTCGAGCACGCCGGGCAGGGCACGGGCGGCGCCGGTATCGATCGCCCGGATCAGGGCCGCGCCATGGGGCGAGCGCAGGATGCGCATATGCGCGGCACCAAGCTGCGTCGCCGCGTCGGCGACATACTGACCGGCCCCGGTCAGAAAGCGGGCATCTTCCTTCCGGCGAAGCGGTCGACCGATCTGTCCCATGGGCGTCCGGACCTTCCCTGATTGATCTCTCCCTGCCCGATGGCCGGTCACGGCGCAAATCTCCCCTTGCCGGATACCGCGCATGCGGTCTCCGGAGGCCGTATTCTCGGGTCATATCGGGCTATGCAGGCGTTCTGCCGTCAATCAGGCTCACCCGGCGGCGGCCGGGTGTAAAATAGAATTAATCGTCCGCAGGTATCGGCTTTTCTGATGACCGGAGCGGACGCCGGGCGGCGGGGGCGAGCGGCACGGTCAGGGCGAAACGCGCGCCCTCTCCGGGGCGGCTGTCCAGCGTCAGCTCGTGTTCCAGGATCTGGGCCATCCGCCGCGCGATCGACAGGCCGAGGCCGACCCCGGCCGAGCGGTCGCGGCGGGCATCGTCGATCTGGGTGAACTCGGCGAAGATCCGCTCCTGATCGGCCGGATCGATGCCGGGGCCGGTATCGGCCACGGTGAAGCGCACCGCCGGCCGGCCGTCGAGCTCGGCCGGGCCCGCGGTCAGCGTTACCGATCCGGCGGCGGTGTAGCGCACGGCGTTCGACAGGAAATTGCGCAGGATCCGGCCGGTGATCACCGGATCGGTGCGGATCCGCAGGCCCTCCGCCAGCGAAATCCCGACGCCGAAGCCCAGCCCCTTGTCTTCCGCCACCGGCTCGAATTCGCGGGCGAGATCATCCACCAGGGCGGCCGGATCGACATCCTGAAGCTGCGGCGTGACCGATCCGGTATCGAGCCGGGCGGTGTCGAGCAGATTGCCGAGCAGGCCGCGCATGCCCGAGAGCGCCTTGCGCATGTCGTCGAGCGGCGAAGCGAGGGCCGGATCGCGATTGCGGCGGGTGATCGATCCGGCAAGCAGGCGCAGCGATTCGATCGGTTGCAGCAGGTCGTGGCCGGCGGTGGCGAGGAAGCGGGCCTTGGCGACATTGGCCCGTTCGGCGTGCTCTTTGGCCTTTTGCAGCTCCACGGTGCGGGCGGCGACCTCTCCCTCCAGCCGCTCGGCCGCGGCCTTGAGCGCCAGGGAGGCGTTCTCAAGCTCGCGGATACGGCGCCGGGCCGCCGTGGCCATCGGCTGGAAGATCAGCAGGGCTTCCAGCGCCAGGGTCAGCAGGGTGGCGATCAGCAGGGCGATATGCAGGTCGTGCAGCCGGTCGACGGCGGCCTCGCCTTCGGCCTGGAAGCGGGCGACGGCATGGTCGAGCACGTCGAGCAGGGGGCCCGGCCCTTCGCGCAGCACCAGCGCCACGGCCGGCGCATCGCGCGGGATCGGCGCGCGCGGGTCGGTGAGCACCGCCTCCATCGCCGCCAGATATTCCCGCACCCGCCGGTCGATCGCCGAGGGCTCGTCGTGGAACAGCCGCGCCATCGCGGGCGAGAGGCCGATCGCCTCGCCCGTGCCCGATCCGCCCTTCAGCAGTGCCTCGTGATTGCTGCGCATCTGGGCGATCACCTCGGCCAGATGCTGGCGGGCGTCCTGCTGATCCTGGGCCGGAACCGGATAGGTCAGCCGGCCGACGAACAGGGCGCCGCGCTGCGACAGGAAGCGTTGCTGGCCGCTGACATTGATGATGCCGGCGGTGGCCCGTTCACGGCTGATCACCTGCGTCAGCACCAGGAAGGAGCCGATCGCAAGCGCTGCGACCAGCCCCAGGGCCAGCCGGTAGCGCCAAGCCATCCGTGTCGGGTCGCCGCCGTCGATCCTCATCGCCGCCGGTGGCTCCAAAGGCTGCGGGCAAGGGCGTCGGCCGCCCATGGCGTCGAGGCACGGCCGGCGATGCGCAGCGCCACGGCCGCCGTGCCGATCACCGTCGCCTCGCCTTCGGCATCCTCGGCCTCGCCCCGCCAGAGGGCGGCGAGGCGGGCGGGGTCGTCGGGGCTGTCGGCCGGTGCCGCCGCCAGCAGGGCCGGCCAGTGCTCGACCTTCGATGTCCCCTGTTCGACCAGGCGCAGATCGACCGGCTTATGCGGCCGGCGCTCCCCCTCGCCACCCGCCCCTTTGACCACACCAAGCCAGCGCCCGGCATCCAGCAGCAGCGAGGCCTCGGCATGGCTGTCGAGATAGTTGGGATGAAAGACCCCGATCAGGGTCGCGGGCGCATCCAGCGGGTTCAGATGGCGGACCAGCGTGTTCACCGGCGAGCGCAGCCCCAGCACGCTGCGCAGATCGAGCAGCCGCTTGAGATCGGGCGAGAGCCCGGCCAGCGGCAGATAGACGAAACCCTCGCGCCCCAGCCGGTCGGCGGCCTCGGACAGATCCGCCGCCGGGGACAGTCCCAGGGCCGAAAGCCCCTGCAGCGCACCGACACCGCCGGTCTGAAGATCGTTGTCGCCATGCATCAGCACCGGCACGCCGGCCTCGCCCAGCAGCCGGGCGGCGAGCAGATACCAGGGCAGGCCACGGGTGCGGCCCGCGGCATAGCTCGGCCAGTCGAGCGCCGGCCGGAGCCTGCCACCTGGTGCCGTGCCGACGGTGGTGCGGGCAATATGTATTCTGGCGGCATCGACCAGCCCGGCCAGTTCCTCGGCCGTTTCGCCGCGATAACGCATCAGCAGCAGGAAGGCCCCTGCCTGGATATCGAGTGCCGTGCCCGCAAGCAGGGCCGCGAAGGCATCGCGGGCCTCGCTGCGGGTCAGCGGTCGCGACCGGCCGGGGCCGCGGCCGATGATGCCGAGGGCCTGGGCGAGGGTGGCGACGGCGTCGGATGTGGTGTCGGTCATCGGCATTCCGCTGCGGAAGGTCAGGCGGCGTCGCGCCCTTCCGCAGCGGCCGGGCGGGCAGCGGTTGCGGAAACGGCGATCGCCTCTCCCACCAGTATCGTCACCGGGCCGTCGGCGTCGAGCCCTACCAACGCATCGGGCAGCATGGCGAGCGGCACGCTGACGGATCGGGCCTGCGGGCGCCCGGCCCATTCGACCGCGGCGGCGGGTTCCGCCGGGTCGCGCCCGGCGGCGATCAGCGCCGCCACGATCGCCGACGCCCGGTCGCGGCCCATATAGATCGCGAGCGTGCCGTCGGCAGCGGCAAGCCGGTCGATCGCCCCGGGCAGGTCGCCCGCCAGATCATGGCCCGCCACCAGCGAGACCGAGCGTGCCGCGCCCCGCAGGGTCAGCGGCCGGCGGAGATGGGCGGCGGCCGCGGCTGCGGCGGTCACGCCCGGAATGATCCGGGCCGGAATGCCGGCCGCGTCGAGCGCCCCCAGTTCTTCGTCGAGCCGGCCGAAGATCGCCGGATCGCCGCCCTTCAGCCGCACCACATGCAGCCCGTCGCCCGCCAGCCGCACCATCAGCGCCGATATCGCCGCCTGGCGCATGGCATGGGCGCCGCAGCGCTTGCCGACCGGGATCCGCCGCGCCTCGCGCCGCGCCAGTTCCAGGATCGCGGGATCGATCAGGGCATCGTAGAGCACGACGTCCGCCGCCTCGATCGCGCGGGCGGCATCGCGGGTGAGCAGACCGGGGCCGCCGGGACCGGCGCCGACCAGATCCACCCGGCCCGCCTGGACCGGGATGGCGTCGGCCGGCAGGTCATCGATCGGGATCTCGGGATGGTCCAGCAGCCGGGCGGCCAGGTCGCGCCAGAAGCGGCGCCGCGCGGCCTGGTCGGTCAGACGCCGGGCGATCTCGGCGCGCCGGCTGCCGGCCGCGGTGACGGCGGCACCAAGGCCGGTCGGCAGCAGCGCTTCCAGCCGCTGGCGCAGGACGGAGGCCAGCGCCGGAAACCGGCCGCCGGTGTGGATCGCGATCTGCAGCGGCCCACGCCGCACCAGGGCGGGCAGGGTGACGTCGGACAGGGCCGGCCGGTCGACCGCATGGACCAGGGCGCCGGCTGCGGCCGCGGCCTCGGCGATCTGGGCGGTGGTCGCATCATCGATCTCGGGCGCGATCACCACCAGCCGGGTGCCGGCAAGATCGGGCAGGGGACGGAGCGGCCGGATCACGCGGCCCGCCAGTTCTGCGCAGGCGGGCGCATCGTCATGGATCCGGATCCGGGCGCCGGTGTCGTCGAGCAGGGCGAGCTTTGCCGCCGCCCCCGGCCCGGCACCGAAGACCACCACCCGCCGGCCGGCGAGACGGATGGCGAGGGGCAGGCCGTCGGCGGTGTCAGGCTGGTTCGACATGGGGCGTGGCCTCGCTGAGGATGGATCTGATCTGGTGGCGGCAGGATCCGCAGCCGCCGCCCGCGCCGGTGGCCTCGGTCACCCGGGCCAGTCTCTGGTCGAGCGGGCCGGTGCCGGCTGCGGCGAGGATGGCGCTTCGGCCCACGCCCGCGCAGGCGCAGATCGCGGGGTCCGGGCGTTCATCTCCGCCATCGGGATCGTGATCGGCCAGCAGCGCCAGGCGCAGGGCGGCGGGGGCGGCGGCGCCGCGATCTTTTGCGGGGTCGAGCAGACGGGCGAGTGCGGTGGTGTCGGGCAGGGCATGGGGTTGCCGTGCAAGCGCGATCACCGCCACGATCCGCCCGTCGGCGCCGGTCCAGGCGAGCCGCAGCCGGCCGCGGGCGGCATCGATCAGCTCGATCGCCGGCCCCGCATCGATGGCGGCGCCGAAGCCGCGGGCAAGGCGGGTGGCAAGCTGGCGCCAGTCTTCCGCCCCGGCCGGCGTTTCCTCCCCGGCCAGGATCACCGCCCGGCCGGCCTCGACCGCATGGCGGACCCAATAGGCGGGCAGGCGCACACCGCGGCGCAGCGGCCCGCGGGTCGCGCGATCGACCATCACCCCCGACCAGCCCGGCCGCCAGGGGGCGAGGCGGATAACCGCATGCTTCAGCTCCGGCTGGCCCGAGAGGGGGTCGGTGGCGGGGGAGGCGAGGTGGCCGATGGCGGCCTCGGCGGCGAAGGCGTCGGACCAGTGCAGGGGGGCGAAGACCTCGCCCCGGCGCTGCCCCGGATCGATCGTCACCTTCAGCAGCGCCGTGCCGCGCCGGCCGGTGATCCGGGCGAAGCCGCCCTGGTCGAGCCCGGCATCCCGTGCATCGGACGGGTTGACCGCCAGCAGCGGCTCGGGCGCATGGCCGGCAAGCCGGGCGGCCCGGCCGGTCCGGGTCATGGTGTGCCACTGGTCGCGCAGCCGGCCGGTGTTGAGCACCAGCTCGCCCGGCTGCGTCGGCCGTTCCACGGGCGGGCGATGATGCAGGGCGATCAGGCGCTGGGACGGCACCACCCGCGCGGTTCCGTTCCGGCTGCCGGCCGGCACCGGCCATTGCACCGGCTCCAGCGCGTCATATTGCTGGCGGGAGAGGCCGGCGAGGCCGGCGATGTCGAAATGCCGGCCGAAGCGGGCGGCGGCGGCGCCCGACAGCCGGGCGTGTTCATCGAAAATCTCCGCCGGGTGGCGCCAGGCGAAGGCATGGCCGAAGCCCAGCCGCCGGGCGACCTCTGCGATCAGCCACCAGTCGGGCCGGGCATCGCCCGGCGGCGGCAGCACCGCGCGTTGCCGGCTGATCCGACGCTCGGAATTGGTGACGGTGCCGTCCTTTTCCGACCAGCCGGAAGCGGGCAGCAGCACATGCGCCAGCGCCTGGGTGTCGGTGCCGGTCACGCAATCCGAGACCACCACCAGCGGGCAGCGGGCCAGCGCCCGGCGGAAGCGGCCGGCATCGGGCAGGCTGACGGCGGGGTTGGTGCCGATGATCCAGAGCGCGCCGATCTTTCCCGCCTCCAGCGCATCGATCAGCTCCACCGCCTTCAGCCCGGGGCCGACGGCCATATCGGTGGCCTGCCAGACATCGCCGACCAGCCGGCGCTCGGCGTCGGAGAAACCCAGATGTGCCGCCAGCTGATTGGCCAGCCCGCCGACCTCGCGTCCGCCCATGGCATTGGGCTGGCCGGTCAGCGAGAACGGCCCGGCGCCCGGCCGGCCGACACGGCCGAGCGCGATCTCCAGGTTCAGGATCGCATTCACCTTGTCGGTGCCGGCGCTCGACTGGTTGACGCCCTGGCTGAACAGGGTCAGGCAGCGCGGCGTCGTCAGTACCATGTCCGCAAGACGGGCCAGATCGGCAGGGGCCAGATCGGTCAGCGCCGCGCAGGCGGCGATGTCGGGGCAGTCGGTGCGGGCGGCCTCGATCGCGGCGGGGAAGCCTTCGGCCGCGCGATCGGCCAGGCCGCGGCGATCGGCCTCGACCAGCAGGAACTGCCAGAGGGCGGCATCGCTGCCCGGGCGGATGGCGAGATGCAGATCGGCGGCACGGCTGGTGTCGGTGGCGCGCGGATCGATGACCACCAGCCGCGTCCCCCGGGCGGCGCGGGCCTCCATCAGCCGGCCGAACAGCACCGGATGGCACCAGGCGGCGTTGGAGCCGACCAGCACCGCCAGATCGCAGAGATCCAGATCCTCGTAAGCCCCCGGCACAAGATCCTCACCGAAGCCGCGGACCTGGCCGGCGACGGTGGAGGACATGCAGAGCCGCGAATTGGTGTCGACATTGGCGCTGCCCAGGAAGCCCTTGGCCAGCTTGTTGGCGGCGTAATAATCCTCGGTCAGCATCTGGCCCGACAGATAGAAGGCGATGCCGCCCGGGCCGCGTTCGGCCCGCGCCCTGCGGAAGCCGTCCGCCACATGGTCGAGGGCGGCATCGAGCGGTACCGGCCGGCCGTCGATCCGCGCCCGGGTCAGCCGCCCGGCGCCGCCCAGCGTGTCGGCGAGGCTGGCGCCCTTGCCGCAGAGCCTGCCCAGATTGGCCGGATGGGCCGGATCGCCCGCCACCGGCAGCAGCCCGCCCTGCCCATCCGGCCGTGCCAGCACGCCGCAGCCGACCCCGCAATAGGCGCAGGTGGTGCGGATGGCGGCCGGTGGCGGCAGGGCGGTCATTCCGCCGCCTCGGCGATCAGGCCGGCACCGGCAGGCGCCGCCGGGCTCAGCGGCCGCAACCGCACCAGCACACGGCCCTCTGCGGAGACCGTGACCGGGTAGCGGGCAACGCAGTCGCGGTCGGGCGCCGCCGCCCGGCCATCATCCAGGCTGAACACCCGGCCATGCAGCGGGCAGGTGACCGCCCGGCCATGGACCAGCCCGTCCGCGAGCGGCCCGCCCTTGTGCGGGCAGGCATTGGCGATGGCGGCAGGCGGGCCTTCGGCCGGGCGGAACAGGGCGATGCTGCCGCCCTGGTGGCGGATCACCCGGGCACCGCGCAGCGGCAGGTCGTCGAGCGTGCCGCAATCGATCCAGTCGGTGCCGTCGCCAGGGACCGCGGTCATATCGGCGAGGATGGTCATGGGCTCGCGCCTCCTCACTCGGCCGCCCGGCGGGCGGGAACGTCGATGGTTGCGAACTCGGCACCGGGGGCGGCGGCGAGGCTTGCCCAGGGGTCGACCCGGGCATGGGTCTGGGAGGCCAGGAACCGGGCGCCGAGCGCCTGGCGGGCGGCGGTATCCGTCACCACCACCGCCTTCACGCGGTCGAGACCGATGCGCTCGATCCAGGGCGCCGTGCGCTCCAGATAGCGGGCGTCCTCGCGATAGAACTGGATGAAGGCGAGGCAGATCTCGATCACCTCGGCTTCGGTCGAAACCTTGGTCAGCGGGTCGGTGCCGCGCAGATGGATGCCGCCATTACCGCCGACCACCAGCTCGTAGCCGCTGTCGACGCAGATCACGCCGAAATCCTTGATCGTCGCCTCGGCACAGTTCCGCGGGCAGCCCGACACCGCCATCTTGAACTTGTGCGGCATCCAGGCGCCCCAGGTGATCCGTTCGAGTTTGACGCCCAGCCCGGTCGAATCCTGCGTGCCGAAGCGGCACCATTCGGATCCGACGCAGGTCTTCACCGTGCGCAGGCCCTTGGCATAGGCATGGCCCGAGACCATGCCGGCGGCGTTCAGATCGCGCCAGACCGCCGGCAGATCCTGCTTGCGCACGCCCAGCAGGTCGATGCGCTGGCCGCCGGTCACCTTCACGGTCGGGATGTCGTAGCGGTCGACGATATCGGCGATGGCGCGCAGCTCCGTGGCCGAGGTCAACCCGCCCCACATCCGCGGCACGACCGAGAAGGTGCCGTCCTTCTGGATGTTGGCGTGCACGCGCTCGTTCACGAAACGCGAGGCCGGGTCGTCGACACCGGCAGCCGGATGGGCGCAGAGCAGGTAGTAGTTGAGCGCCGGCCGGCATTTCGAACAGCCTTCGGGCGTTTTCCAGCCCAGTACCGCCATGGCCTGGATCGCGGTCATGGCCGGCAGATCGCCGAGCCGTGCGCGAACCGCGTCATGGCCGAGGTCGGTGCAGCTGCAGATCGCCGGATCGGCATCCTCTGCCTCCGCCGGTGCCGACCCGCCCAGGCACAGGCCGAGCAGCGCCTTCACCTGGCCGCTGCACGACCCGCAGGAGGCGGAGGCCTTGGTATGGGCGCGGACCTCGTCGAGGCTGGTGAGGCCCTGGCCCGCGATCGCCGCGGTGATCGTGCCCTTGCACACGCCGTTGCAGCCGCAGATTTCGGTATCGTCGGCAAGGGCGGCCACGGCGGCGGTCGCGGCATCGGCACCCGTGGCCGAGGGGCCGGCCGCGAAGGCCGGGCCGAAGATCAGCCGGTCGCGCAGGGCGCCCAGCGGCTCCGCCTTGCGCATGGTTTCGAAGAACCAGGGGCCGTCGGCGACATCGCCATACATGACCACGCCGTCCAGCCGGTCGTTACGGATCACCAGCTTGCGATAGCTGCCGCGTGCGGCATCGCGCAGCGTGATCTCTTCGGCATCCGCGCCGCCCAGACTGCCGGCCGAGAACACGTCGACGCCCGAGACCTTGAGCCGGGTGGCGGTGGGGCGGACGGCGAAGCCGTCGCCGGGCCGGCCGGCCAATGCGCGCGCCAGCACCTTCGCCTGATCGTAGAGCGGCGCCACCAGGCCGAAGCACTGACCGTCGAATTCGACGCATTCGCCGAGTGCGGCGATCGCCGGATCCGAGGTGCCGAGCCGGTCGTCGACCAGGATGCCGCGGCCGACCTCCAGCCCCGCCGCGCGGGCGAGGCCGGTTTCTGGCCGGATGCCGACCGCCATCACCAGCAGCTCCGCCGGCAGCACCCGGCCGTCGGCGAGTTCCAGCCCCGCAACCCGGCCGGTGCCGTCGTCCAGGATCGCCCGGCTGTTCGCGGCGGTGACCGTGGTGATGCCGCGGGCGGCGAGGGCATCCGCCAGCATGCCGCCGGCCTCGGCATCCAGCTGGCGTTCCATCACATGGCCGGCCAGGTGGACCACCGTCACCTTCATGCCCCGCCCGGCAAGCCCGGCCGCGGCTTCAAGGCCGAGCAGCCCGCCGCCGATCACCACCGCCGGTGCGCCGGGCCGGCCCAGGGCCAGCATGGTGTCGACATCGCCGAGGTCGCGGAAGGTGACGACGCCCTTGAGTGCCGCCCCGGGCAGGGGCAGGCGGATCGGCTGCGATCCGGTGGCCAGCACCAGCCGGTCATAGTCCAGCTGCCGGCCGGCGGCGGTGGTGACGCGCCGTGCCACCCGATCGATGCCGGTTGCGGCGTCGCCGGCCAGGAAGGTCACGCCGTGGCGATCAAGGAAGTCGTCGTCCAGCAGGCGGATCGCCTCTGCCGTCTTCTCTCCCGCCAGCACGGGCGAGAGCATGATCCGGTCATAGGGCGCATGGGGTTCGGCGCCGATCAGGGTGATGTCGCAGGCGCCGGGCGCCAGCGCGACCAGCTCCTGAACCAGACGGGTGCCGGCCATGCCGGCGCCGATGACGAGGATGCGGTCTCGGGGCGTGTTCATCGGGCGGCCTCCGCTCATTCCGCCGCGACGGCGAGCATCGCCGCCGCATCGGCATCCTCCACGGCATCGCCGTGCAGGAAGGACAGCATCTGGACCCGCGCCTCGATGAAGGCGGGATCGCGGAGCACCTGGGCGCGGCGGCGCGGGCGGGCGAGGGGGATGTCGACGATCCGGCCGATCCGCGCGGCCGGGCCCTCGGTCATCATCACCACCCGGTCGGCGAGCAGGGCGGCCTCGTCGACATCGTGGGTCACCATCATGACCGTCATCGACAGATCGGCCTGGATGGCCATCAGCTCGTCCTGAAGCCGGGCGCGGGTCAGCGCGTCGAGCGCGCCGAAGGGCTCGTCCATCAGCAGCACGGCCGGGCGCATGGCCAGCGCCCGGGCGATGCCGACCCGCTGGCGCATACCGCCCGACAGCTCGTGCGGCCGGCGCGCGGCGGCATGGTCCATGCGCACCATCGCCAGATGTTCGTCGATCAGCTGCGCGCGGGCGGCGGCATCCATCGTCCGGCGATGCACCTGATCCACCGCCAGCGCCACATTCTCGCGCACCGTCAGCCAGGGCAGCAGGGCATGGGACTGAAAGACCATCGCCCGGTCGGGGCCGGGGGCATCGACCACTTTGTCGTCGAGCAGGATGGCCCCCCGCTCGGGCGTGATCAGCCCGGCCACGATGTTGAGCAGGGTGGATTTGCCGCAACCGGAATGGCCGATCACCGCCACGAATTCACCACGGGCGATCTTCAGATCGATGCCGCGCAGGATGGGTCGGACACCGTCGCGGGTGCGAAAGTCGAGATCGACGCCTTCGATCGACAGATGCGGTCGGTTGGTCATCGGGATCGTCCCTCTCAATGGGCCCTCTGAAGGGGCGCCCTCAATGGGAAAGGCGGCGCTGAACGGCGGCCATGGCGGCGTCGAGCGCGATGCCCACCAGCCCGATCAGGACGATCGCCACCAGGATGCTGGGGACCGAGAGGTTGTTCCACTCGTCCCAGATGAAGAAGCCGATGCCGACCCCGCCGGTGAGCATTTCTGCTGCCACGATCACCATCCAGGCGGTGCCGAGCGACAGCCGCATGCCGGCCAGCACATAGGGCAGGGCGGCGGGCAGCAGGATGCGGCGGAACATGGCAAGCCGGCCCAGGCGCAGCACGCGGCCGACCTGGACGTAATCGGCCGGCACGGCGCGCACGCCGGCGGCGGTATTCAGGATCACCGGCCAGATGCTGGTGATCAGGATCACGAAGATCGCGGAAGGATCGACCGCCCGGAACAGCAGCAGGCCGATCGGCAGCCAGGCGAGCGGGCTGACCGGGCGCATCACCTCGATGAAGGGGGTGAAGGCGCGGGACGCCGCCTGGCTGGTGCCGATCAACAGGCCCAGCGGCAGGCCGATCAGGCAGGCGAGGCCGAAGCCCGCCAGCACCCGGCCCAGCGAATAGAGCAGCTGCCAGAAGATGCCCTGGTCGTTGGGCCCCGCGATGTAGAACGGGTCGGAAAACAGCTCGATACCGCGGGCGAGGGTTTCACCAACGCCCGGCAGGTCGGTCGCCACCGTCTGCTGGATCAGCGTCCAGCCGCCGAGGGCGACGGCGAGGGTCAGAAGCGGCCAGACGATGCGCTCGGCCACAAGGCCGAGGCGCCGTCCGATGCCGGTGCCCTTTGCGGCACCGTCGAGGGAGATGTCGGCCATGGGAACGGGCTCCTGGCTCAGGCGGCGCTGGCGCGCGGGGTGGTCTGGGCGGCGGCCAGTGCGGTCAGGTCCACGGCCGGGGCCTTGATCGCGAACTGGCGGATATAGCCGACCGGGTCGGCCGGATCGAAGCGGGTGCCGTCGAAGAACACATCCGGGCCCATGGCGATCGGCCGGGTCGCGCGGGTCAGGGTCCAGGCGGAGGTGTTGATACCTTCGGGCTTGCGATCGATGGTCGGTGTGGCAATGTCCATCTGGGCCGCGACCTTGCGGTAGAGATCGGGTCTGTAGACCGCGGCCGCGGTGGCGGCGATGTCGACCGGCCGGTCGATCTGGCCCCAGCGGATCATCTGGGTCAGCGTCCATTCGGCATGGCTGATCCAGGGGAAGTTGGCGGCATAGCGGCTGAAGACGTTGAAATCGGGCAGCGGGCGCGGCGCCTCGTCGGCGGCATAGCGGAAGGTGCCGGTCATCGACATCCGCACCACCTCGGCCGGCGCATTCACATAGGCGCGGCCGGCGATGATGTCGGCGGCCTCCGCCCGGTTCGCCGGATCGTCCAGCCACTGGCCGGCGGCGATCACCGCGCGCAGCATCGCCTCGTGGGTCGCGGGGTTCTTCTCCGCCCAGTCGGCGGCGACGCCCAGCACCTTTTCGGGCTGATTGGCCCAGAGCTCGACGCTGGTGATCGCGACCTTGCCGATGCCGGCCTCGACCGCGCGTTCGTTCCAGGGTTCGCCCACGCAATAGCCGTCGCAATTGCCGGCACGCAGATTGGCGACCATCTGCGGCGGCGGGATTACGATGATGCGCAGATCGGCATCCGGATCGATCCCGGCCGAGGCCAGCCAGTAGCGCAGCTCGTACATATGCGACGACACCGGGAAGACCGCGGCAAAGGTCAGCGGCGCCTTGCCGGCGGCCTTGTCGGCATCGATCACCGCCTTCAGCGCCCGGGCGGTCATCGGCCGTTCGGCCATCGCCGCCGGGTCGGCCGCAACCATCCGGTCATGGAGCGCGTTGGACAGCGTGATCGCATTGCCGTTCAGGTCCAGCGACAGGGCGGTCACCTGCGCCTGGGGAATGGCGCCGAGACCCAGGGTCGCGGCGATCGGCATGCCGGCCAGCATATGGGCGGCATCCAGCGCGCCGATGGTCATCTTGTCGCGGATATTGGCCCAGGACGCCTCTTTCGACAGGGTGACCTTCAGGCCTTCGCGCTTGAAGAATCCCTTCTCATGGGCGATGACCAGGGGGGCGCAATCGGTCAGCGGAATGAAGCCGATGGCAAGGTCGGTCTTCTCGGGCGCCGCACCGGTCGCGGCGGCAAAGGCGCCGCCCGGCAGCAGCAGCCTTGCGGCGGCCAGCGTCGCGGCGGCCCCCAGCAGCCCCCGCCGGCTGATCCGGAAGCGGCGCGCATCCGCGGCGGCGGAGGCGTCGGGAGAGGCGGGCGGAATGATCTTGTCGGTCATGGGCTCAGGCTCTCGCAGATGGCGGCAGCAGGCGGGGGTCTCTTGGTATCGACACCAAGGTATCTACAAGTTCCGTGCCAAGCCCTGCATTCCGGCTGTATCCCGCGCTGCACAACGCTTTTGGTGCGGCGCATGTGGGGCGGGCTTGAGCGGTCTGATGCGGAAAATGCCTGATTTATAGGCTATTAGTCTTTTGTGCCTACTAAATGGTCAACTTTGAGCTTCGAATAGGGTCTTTCGGGTCTAAAACAGGTCTGTGGATCGACCCCGACTTGCCAACCGGCGGCGTGACGGGTATGCGGAACGGATCAGCCGGATCGGGGAGGGGACATGCGGATCATCGGCCTGGTGGGGCCCGGCAACAGCGGCAAGACCACGCTGATCGAGGGGCTGATCCCGCTGCTTGCGGCCGGGGGGCGGCAGGTGGTCACCGTGAAGCGCAGCCATCACCGCCCGGATCTGGATCGGCCGGGCAAGGACAGCGACCGTCATCGCCGGGCCGGGGCGGCCGCTGTGGTGGTGGGCGGCGGCGGCCTGGTCGGTGTGCTGCGGGAAGAGCCGGCGACCGCGCCGGACGGCGTTTCGGAACCCGATCCGGCGGACCAGCTGCGCCGCTGGCTCACCCTTGCCGGGCCGGCGGATATCGCCATCGTCGAAGGCTTCGCCGGCGCCGGCCATCCGCGGCTGGAGGTGCTGGCCCCCGGCCGGCGCGATGCGCGCTGGCCGCTCTATCCGCGCGACGACCGGATCCTGGGCGTCGTCGTGCCCGACCCGGCAGCCCTGACCTGCGCGGCCCTCGACCGCGACATGCTGGGTGGGCGGCCGATCTTCGGCCGCGACGATCTGCATGCCGTGGCAGGTTTCGTGCTGTCTGAGGCGTGGCCCTCCTGGTCCTGATAAACCATCGGTTTAGTCGATGGAAACGTCATGACATTCGCGTGGAACGCTTGCGCCGGCGGCCCGTATGGCGGAAAGTGCGGTCCTCTCCCCAGCCGTCTCCGGGACCCCATCCCTTGCCGCTCGCTTCGCTCTCCGCTGCCCTCATCGCCGCCCTGGTCGGCTTCGGCGGCACCGTCGCCCTGATCGTCCAGGCCGGCCAGGCCCTGGGCGGCACACCTGATCAGATCACCTCGGCGGTCACCGCCCTCTGTCTCGGCATTGCGCTGCCCGGTGCGCTGCTCAGCTTCCGGCTGCGCATGCCGGTGGTGCTGGCCTGGTCGACACCGGGGGCGGCCCTGCTCGCCGCCTCGACCCTTCATGCCGGCTGGGCCGAAGCGACCGGCGCCTTCATGGCGGCTGCGCTGATGATGATCATCCTGGGGTTGGTGCCGGCGCTGGGCCGGCTGGCCGCCAGGATCCCGGCGGCCGTCGCCGCCGCCATGCTCGCGGGCGTGCTGCTGCCCTTCTGCATGTCGCTGTTCCGCGCCTTGCAGAGCGATGCCCTGCTCGCGGGGCTGGTGCTGATCGTCTTCGTGGTCGCCCGGCAGCGCGCGCCCACTTTCGCCCTGCTGATCGTGCTGGTGGTGGCGGTCGCGGCGGTGGTGCTGGGTGGCAATTTCACCGCACCGCATGACGGCGACCTCTTCGGCAGTCTGGTGCCGGTGATGCCGGTCTTCGATCCGGCGGTGATCATCAGCCTGGGCCTGCCGCTGTTTCTGGTGACGCTGGTCTCGCAGAACCTGCCGGGTTTCGTGGTGCTGGCCCAGGCCGGCTATACCGCGCCCACCCGGCCGGTGCTGACGCTCACCGGCCTCGCCTCGCTGCTGCTGGCTCCGATGGGCGCCCATGCGGTCAATCTGGCGGCGATCACCGCCGCGATCTGCACCGGCCCCGATGCCCATCCCGACCCGCGCCGACGCTGGGTCACCGGCATCGCCTATGCGGGTTTCTATGTGCTGCTGGCCCTGTTTTCGGCACCGCTGGTCGATCTGTTCATGGGGCTGCCGCGCGACACCATCCAGATCATCACCGGCGTGGCCCTGCTCGGCCCGCTCACCGGGTCGATCGCGGGCATGCTGTCGAACCCCGACGACCGAGAGGTGGCGGTGATGACCTTCGCCGCCACGGCCTCGGGTGTCACCCTGTTCGGCATCGGCTCGGCCTTCTGGGGGCTGGTGACCGGCTTCCTGGTGCTGGCGGCCCGGCGCCTGCTGGCCCGGCGGCGCGACGTGGTGCGCGGTTCCGCATGACCGGGGCTGTCAGGGTTGCAGCATGGGCGCGTGTGCGCACCGTCTTCGCGCGCTAAGGTTTGCGGCGTCATCCGTCAGCGGAGAGCCGGAACGCCGTGTCAGCAGAACTGTCCAGCCCCCCTGAGCCCGGTTCCGGCGCGCGCCCGCCCCGAACCCTTCGCATGATCGCCGTGATGTGCCTGTGCGAGGTGCTGTCCATGGCGGCCTATGGGTGCTATCCGGCCCTGTTGCCGCTGCTGCGCGACGACTGGCGCCTCAGCAACGGCACGGCCGGCTGGATTTCTTCGGCCTTCTTCGTGGGCTATGTCGCGGCGGTGCCGGTGCTGACCGGTGCCACCGACCGGGTCGATGCCCGGCGGGTCTATATCGGCTCGCTCACCCTGATCGCGCTGGCCACACTCGGCTTCGGCAGTTTTGCCACCGGGCCACTGTCGGCCGGCCTGTTCCAGGCGCTGGCCGGTGCCGGTTTCGCCGGGTCCTACATGCCCGGCCTCAAGATCCTGAGCGATCATGTCCGCGGCCCCAAGGCCAGCCGGGCGGTCGCCAGCTATACCGCCTGCTTCTCGCTGGGGGCCGGGCTGTCGGTCTGGCTGGCGGGGCTGGTGGCCGCCGCCGGCGGCTGGCAGGCCGGGTTCTGGTCGGCGGGGGCACTGGCGGCCACGGCGCTGGTGCTGGCGCTGATCGCGGTGCCGGCAACACCGCCGCCCGCGCCGGCCGCCGGCATCCGCCATCGCTCCTGGTGGATGCCGCCGGATTTCCGGCCGGTGCTGCGCAACCGCCGGGCCATCGCCTATACGCTCGCCTATGCCGGCCATTGCTGGGAGATGTTCGGCCTGCGCAGCTGGCTGGTGGCCTTTCTGGTCCATGCCGGCGCCGCGGCCGCCTGGGCCAGCAGCCTGGGCGGCGCGATCATCGCCTCGGGGATTCTGACCAGTTTCTTCGGCAACGAGATGGCGATGCGGCTTGGTCGTCGGCGCTGGATCACGGTCGCGATGTCGGTGACGGCGGTGCTGGCCGGCGTGACCGCGGCGGTCGCCGGCGCACCGCTCGCCCTCGTGCTGGTGGTGGTGGCGGTCTACAATCTGATGGTCATGGCCGACAGCGCCTCGCTGACCGCGGGCGCGGTCGCCGAAAGCGATCCGTCGGTGCGCGGGGCCGCGATGGCCATGCATGCGCTGCTGGGCTTCGGCGGCGCGATCCTGTCGCCGATCACCTTCGGTCTGGCGCTCGACGGGGCAGGGGGCGACGGCGACCCGCTGGGCTGGGCGGCGGGTTTCGCGGTGCTGGCGGCGGGCGGGCTGATCGGCCTTGCCGCCTTCCGCAGGATCGGCAGGGACGGCCCACCTCCGCCTGTGATGATTTCGGGGGAGGACCGTGGCAACGGTTGATCCGTCATGCACGTGCCCCATATTCTGGCCATGATCCGGGCAGCAGCAGGACCGATGATCGGAGGACACCATACCTGATCTCGCATCCATAGATCCGGTCTGGCTGGGCCTGGGCGGCAGCCTGCTTGCAGGCCTTGCGACCGGTCTCGGCGCGCTACCCGTGCTGGTGATCCGACGGCCGGGCATCCGGCGGGAAAACCTGCTGCTGGGCGGTGCCGCGGGCGTGATGCTGGCCGCCGCTCTGTTGTCGCTGCTGGTGCCGGCGCTTGGAAGCTCGGTCGCCCGCTATGGCGCGCTCTGGGGCGCCCTCGGCATCGGGGTCGCCATCGGGCTGGGGGCCGCGGCGATCGCGGCCCTGCACGCCGTGGTGCCGCATCTGCATGTCCAGCAGGATGACGAGGCGGTCGACCACACCCTGCGCAGCCCCCATGGACCCGGCAGCCCGGCCATGGTCGCGGCGGGCGGCGATGCGCTTCTGGTGGTCGATGGCGGCGGAATGGCGGCGATCGATGCCCGGCGGATGGCGCCGGCCCTGCTGATGGTGCTGGCGATCGCGCTCCACAATCTGCCCGAAGGTCTGGCGGTCGGCGTCGGGCTCGGCGGCTCGGGGGCCGAGGGCGGCGGCGATCTGGGCCAGGGCATTGCGCTGGCGATCGGCATCATGATCCAGAACCTGCCGGAAGGCTTCGTCGCGGCGGTGGGCATGATGATGACCGGGGCCAGCCGTATGACGGCACTTCTGGTCGCCTTCGGCACCGGCGCGCTGGAAATCATCGGCGGCGGCCTGGGCGTCGCCCTTGCCGGGCTGGGTGCCGGGGTGCTGCCCTGGACCATGGCGTTCGCGGCTGGCGCGATGATCTTCGTCGTCAGCCATGAGATGATCCCCGAAACCCATCGCCATGGCCAGGAGATGGGGGCGAGCTGGGCACTGATCGCCGGCTTTGCCGTTATGACCGCAATCGCCGCCGGCTTCGGTTGAGGCCGGCTTGGGTTTGACGCCGGCTTCGGTTTGACGGCTGTGGTGGCAAAAAAACCGGGACCACGGAAACACGAAGCGGCGGCCCTGCAGACCGCTGCCCTGGACGAGATGGCGCCGGCCGACCGGCGCGACGAAACGAAGAAGGAGACGAGCAGATGGCCGGAGAGGTCCTGCATGCCCCGCGCGAGAAGCTGAGCCGCCACACCCTGGCGCTCCATCATGCAATCTCGTCGCTGATGGAAGAGCTGGAGGCGGTGGACTGGTACCGCCAGCGGGCCGATGACTGCGAGGACGACGAGCTGCGCGAGATCCTGCTGCACAATATGCGCGAGGAAATCGAGCACGCCATGATGACGCTGGAATGGCTGCGCCGGAACGACGGCGACTTTGCCGAGCAGATCAAGACCTATCTGTTCACCGAAGGCCCGATCACCGAGGTGGAGGAAAGCGCCACCGGCGGCGGTGACGAGACGGGCGGTGGCGGAGAGGGCGGCGGCGGTGACGGCCTGACCATCGGCCGCATGAAGAAGCGCCGCTGATCCGGCCCCGTCTGTCCCTTGCCGTCTATTGCCAGGAGTTTCACGAGATGGATTACCTGAACCGTTCCCAGGCCCCCTTCGGCACCGATCTCTGGCGCCGGATCGACGAGGCGGCGATCGATGCCGCCCGCGACGCGCTGACCGGCCGCCGCTTTCTGGAGGTCGACGGCCCCTATGGTGTGGGCCTGACCTCGATCGAGATCGGCAATGACGACTATTGCCGCGACCCCGGCCCCGACGAGGCCGGCGCGGTGATGAGCCGCGCGATTTCGGTGCCGATGCTGCGCAAGGGCTTTCGGCTGAGCGTGCGGCGCATCGCCTCTTCCACCGATCAGGGCCAGCCGCTGAACCTCGACCCGGTCGAGGATGCAGCCGAGGCCGTGGCCGCGCGCGAAGAGGAGATGATCTATTACGGCAACCCCGATTTCGGCCTCGAAGGCCTGTTGAGCGCCCGCGGCCGCCACGAGATCGAGGGCGGAGACTGGGCGAATATCGATCAGGCGCTGCAGGACGTGCTCGCCGCGGTGAACAGGCTGGATGAAAGCGGCCTGCGCGGCCCCTATGCGCTGGCCCTGTCGCCCCGGCTCTACAACTCGCTGTTCCGCCGCTATGACGGCAGCGACGTGCTGCAGCTGGAGCATATCTCCCGCGTTTGCACCGTCGGCATCTTCAAGGCGCCGATCGAAGGCGGCGTGCTGGTCGATCCGCGGGTCGGCGTGCTGGTGATCGGCCAGGATCTGCGTGCCGGCTATGGCTCGCATGACGGCATTCACCATCACCTCTACCTGTCGGAAAGCCTGGTGCTGCGCATCGACGATCCCAAGGCGATCTGCACCATCGGCGCCGATGTCGGCAAGGTGCCCGCCGGTAAGTGATGCCCCGGCAAGTGATGCCGCTGCGGCCGTCCGAGGCCGGAGCTGAACGACGAAACGCCGCCATCCGGACCCGGATGGCGGCGTTTCGTATGATAACCTCAGGTCTTAAGGTCTGGCCGCTTACTTCTTGACCAGCGGGCACTCACCCTTGTCCATGGGGCGGAAGGCCTGATCGCCCGGGATGGTGGCCAGCACCTTGTAATAGTCCCAGGGGCCCTTCGACTCCTCGGGCTTCTTCACCTCGACAAGATACATGTCGTGCACCATGCGGCCGTCGGGGCGGATATGGCCGTTCTTGGCGAAGAAGTCGTTGATCGGGGTCGCCTTCATCTGGTCGGCCACGGTCTTGCCGTCATCCGAACCGGTGGCCTCGATCGCCTTCAGATACTGGGTGACGCCCGAATAGATGCCCGCCTGGAGCATGTTGGGCATCTTGCCGGCCTTCTCCTGGAACCGCTTGGCGAAGGCGCGGGTCTCGTCGTTCATGTCCCAGTAATAGCCGGTGGTGACCACCAGCCCCTGGGCGACCTGCAGGCCGAGCGCATGGATGTCGTTGATGAACACCAGCAGGCCGGCCAGCTTCTGCCCGCCCTGGGTGATGCCGAATTCCGACGCCTGCTTGATGGAGTTGACGGTATCGCCGCCGGCATTGGCCAGGCCGATCACGTCCGCGCCCGAGCCTTGCGCCTGGAGCAGGAAGGACGAGAAGTCGGTGGTCGGGAAGGGCGCGCGCACACCGCCCACCACCTCGCCGCCCGCGGCATTCACCGCGTTGGTGGTGTCACGCTCCAGCGCGTGGCCGAAGGCATAGTCGGCAGTGATGAAATACCACTTCTTGGCGCCCTGACCGACCAGCGCCGAACCGGTGCCGGTCGCCAGCGCATAGGTGTCGTAGACGTAGTGGATGCCGGTGGGCGAGCAGGCCTTGCTGGTCAGGTCCGAGGTGCCGGCACCGGCGTTCAGGTGCAGCTTGCCCTTTTCCTTGGCGATATTCTGAACCGCCAGACCCACCGACGAGGTCGGAACGTCGACGATCACGTCGACGCCGTCGCGGTCGTACCACTGGTTGGCGATGTTGGACCCGATATCCGGCTTGTTCTGGTGGTCGGCGAAGATCACCTCGACCGGCACGCCCTTGACCTTGCCGCCGTAATCCTCCACCGCCATGCGGGCGGCGATGACCGAGGCCTGGCCGGTGACGTCGGCATAGATGCCCGACTGGTCGTTGAGCACGCCGATGCGCACGACATTGTCCGAGATCTCGGCCTGAGCCGCCCCCGCGGCGAGGCCGGTCATGGTCGCAAGAACCGCGGCAGCGATCGCGTTCCTGGTGTTCATCTGTATCCTCCCTGGGCGGATCGGGGCCGACGGCCATGGTCCCCGCGTGTTCCCGGCGGGTCTGCGACGGCCTGCTCTCCCTGCAGGAACGCCACTGCCCGACATGCCCGCCGCAACCCGCTCCCCAGCGCGTCGGTCAGGCATGTCACGATCCGGAATGATCCGCATCCTTTGATCTGATCGGGAGATGTTTCATAGAACATGAAACCTCACTCCCGGGCCGTCTTGGGAAAGATGATGCTGTATTCGAGGGGCTGCATGAAAGGAAAAAACGCCGTTACCGCCCAAAAGCGGTAACGGCGTTCGTGACTTCAACCAAGGGCGGGTTTCACGCCGCGCGAATATCGCCGAGGAAGCGATCGACCACCTGCTTCAGATCATCGGCCTGACGATTGAGCCGCCCGGCGGCATCCCGCACCGTGCCGGCCGTGGCACCCGTCTGGTTCGCGGCGGTGCCGACCGCGGCGATGCTGCCGGTCACCGCTTCCGTCGCCTGGGCGGCGGCCTGGGTGCTGCGAGCGATGGACAGGGTTCCGGCGCCCTGTTCCTGCACCGCGGCGGCGATGTCGCCGGCAATCTCGCTGATCGAGCTGATGATCTTCGCAATGCCGTCGATGGCGGTGACGGCCCGGCGGGTTTCTTCCTGTACGGCGCCGATCTGGCGCGAGATGTCTTCGGTGGCGCGGCCGGTCTGGCTTGCCAGGTTCTTCACTTCCGAGGCGACGACCGCGAAGCCCTTGCCGGCATCACCCGCCCGCGCCGCCTCGATGGTGGCGTTCAGCGCCAGAAGATTGGTCTGGTCGGCAATGGCATCGATCAGCACCACCACCTCGCCGATCCGGTCGCCGGTATCCGACAGGCCGCGCACGATTTCGGTGGTGCGCCGCGCCTCTTCGGTGGCCCGTGCGGCGATGTCGGCGGCCTGGGTCACCCGGCGGGCGATGTCTTCGGTAGAGGTCGACAGCTCTTCCGCCGCCGCGGCGATGGTCTGGACATTGGCATCGGCCTGGTTGGCGGCGCCGACCATGGTGTCGGCCTGGCGGCCGGCCTGGTCTGCGGCCTCGGTCAGTTCGGCGGCGGCCCGTTCCATGGCGCGGGCCGCATCCAGCACCACCGACAGGGACTGGCGGGCATCGTCGTCGAAACGGCCGGTCAGTTCGTCGACCCGGTGGCTCCGCTGCAGCCGGGCCGCCTGTTCGGCCTCGCGCTGGCGGGTCAGCTCGTCGGCGGCGGCCAGCCCCTCGCGGACCACGCCGAAGGCCCGGACGATCGCGCCGATCTCGTCGCGCCGCCCGGCCCCCTTCAGATCGATGCTCCGTTCGCCCTGGGCCAGACGCTCCAGCCCCCGCGTCACGGCCTTCAGCGGCGGCACGGTGGAGCGGAACACCAGCAGGGCCAGCAGGCCCAGCACAAGCGCCGCCGCGGCGGCGATACCGCCCAGGCGCAGCGCCTGGGCCTGGAAGGCCGCCTCGATGTCGTCGGTATAGACGCCGGTGATCACACCGACATCCGTGCCGGGCACGCGCTGGATGAAGGACAGTTTGGGCTCGGGGTCGCCACCTTTCTGACGCGGCCACAAATAGGCGAAGGCGCCCTGTCCGGTGGTGGTCGCAATCTTGATGGCGTCCTGCACATAGGCGACGCCGTTGCTGTCCTTGGCGTCGATCATGTTGCGGCCGACGATGTTCGGGAACTTGCCGTTCATCCGCATCACGCCGGTCATGTCGATCGCCGAAAGATATTCCTCGCCGTCATAGCGCACCGGCTGCAGCAGGGCGAGCCCGGCTTCGATGGCCGCCGCCCGGTCGCCGCCGGCCGCCTCGGCACGGGCGATCTCGTCGGAGACGATGGACACACCCACCTCGACCAGGGCTTCCAGCTTGGCCTGACGGTCGGTGTAAAGGGTTTCGCGCAGGGTGGTGAGGGAAAGATAGATCGTGGCCGCTACGCCGATCAGCGCAGCGATGATCAGGATGCCCAGCTTGGCACCCGTCGACAAATTCTGCATCGGCCGGAACTCCGAAACACCTCGGGGCCCGGGAAGGGCGCCGGATCGGAAGAGTGTAGGGAGGTTGCATTAATTAATGGTTGAAGTTCCTGGTCAAAAAACGAGTCAGGCGCGATTCATGGTTAACGGCGGCCACAAAAAAAAGCCGCCATGCCCGGTGGGGCATGGCGGCGTTTGCGGTGTTCGTTGAACGACAGGCGGCGGATCAGGATTTGCGGCTGCGACGCCGTTCCATGAAGGCCAGGTATTCGCCGACGATGCCGCGGCGGAACAGCAGCACGCAGGCCACGAAGATCCCGCCCTGGATGATCGTCACCCAGGCACCGACCTGCGCGAAATAGTTCTGGATGCCGGTAACCAGGAAGGCGCCGACGGTGGGGCCGAAGACGGTGCCGACGCCGCCGAGCAGGGTCATCAGCACCACCTCGCCCGAGGCGTGCCAGTGCACGTCGGTGAGCGTGGCGATCTGGAAGACCAGCGCCTTGGTCGAGCCGGCAAGGCCGGCAATGGCCGAGGACAGCACGAAGGCCAGCAGCTTGTAGCGGTTGACGTCGTAGCCGAGCGAGATCGCGCGCTGCTCGTTTTCGCGGATCGCCTTCAAGGTCTGGCCGAAGGGCGAGTGGATCACGCGATGGATGAACAGCAGGCCGAGCACGAAGATCACGAAGACGACGTAGTACATGGTCATGTCGTCATGCAGGCTGATCAGGCCGAACAGCATGCCGCGCGGGATGCCCTGGATGCCGTCTTCACCGCCGGTGAACGGTGCCTGAAGCGCCAGGAAGAAGACCATCTGCGCGAAGGCCAGCGTCACCATGGCGAAGTAGATGCCCTGGCGCCGGATGGCGAGCCCGCCGATGACGAAGCCCAGCGCCGCACCGGTCAGCGTGCCGAGCAGGATGCCGATTTCCGGCGACAGCCCCCAGACCTTGACCACATGGCCGCAGATATAGGCGGCGAAGCCGAAATAGGCGGCATGGCCGAAGCTGAGCAGGCCGACATAGCCCAGCAGCAGGTTGAAGCCCGAGGCGAAGAGCGCGAAGCACAGCGCCTTCATCAGGAAGACGGGGTAGATGACATGCGGGGCCGCGAGGCCGACCAGGATCGCGATTGCGACGCCGATCATGGTGAGGCCGGCGGCCTTCTGGCCGCGGGTGCTGCGGGCAGCGGGAACGGTATTGACGCTCATGGGATCACGCCGCCTTTCCGAACAGGCCCGCAGGCTTGATGAGGAGCACGATGGCCATGACCACGAAGATCACGGTGCTGGAGGCTTCGGGGTAGAAGACCTTGGTCAGGCCTTCGAGCAGGCCCAGGCCGAAGCCGGTCACCACCGCACCCATGATCGAGCCCATGCCGCCGATGACCACCACCGCGAACACGATGATGATGAGGTTGGAGCCCATCAGCGGGCTGACCTGGTAGGCCGGGGCGGCCATGACGCCGGCGAAGGCGGCCAGCGCCACGCCGAAGCCGTAGGTGAGGGTGATCAGCAGCGGCACGTTGATGCCGAAAGCCTGCACCATGGTCGGGTTCTCGGTCGCGGCGCGCAGATAGGCGCCGAGCCGGGTCTTTTCGATGATCGCCCAGGTCGCGATGCAGACGGCAAGCGAGGCGATCAGGATCCAGGCCCGATAGGTGGGCAGGAACATGAAGCCCAGATTGGTGCCGCCCTGCAGCGCCGCCGGGATGGCATAGGGCTGACCCGAGATGCCGTAGAGCTGGCGGAAGAAGCCCTCGATCATCAATGCGAGGCCGAAGGTGAGCAACAGCCCGTAAAGATGATCGAGGTTGTAGAGCCGGCGGATCAACAACCGTTCAAGCACCACGCCGAACAAACCGACGATGATGGGGGAGATGATCAGGGCGGCCCAGTACCCGATCCCGGCGTACTGCAGCACCAGCCACGCCACGAATGCGCCCATCATGTACTGGGCGCCGTGGGAGAAGTTGATGATGTTGAGCAGGCCGAAGATAAGGGCCAGGCCCAGGCTGAGCATGGCGTAGAAGGCGCCGTTGATCAGCCCGAGAAGCAGCTGGCCGAAGAGGACCTGCGGCGGAATGCCGATCAATTCCATCATGAAGGATGTGCCCCTCGTGTCGGCGTCGGATGTGATGGGTGACGGTTGTTCAAAGGCTGATCACTTCGCGACCAGCGGGCATTCGCCCTTGTCCATCGGACGGAAGGCCTGGTCGCCCGGGATGGTGGCGAGCAGCTTGTAATAGTCGTAGGGGCCCTTCGACTCCGCCGGCGACTTGATCTGCATCAGATACATGTCGTGGACCATGCGGCCGTCCTCGCGGATGGTGCCGCCCTTGGCGAAGAAGTCGTTGACCGGGGTCTTCTTCATCTGGTCGACCACGGTCTTGCCATCATCCGACTTGGTCGCTTCGACCGCCTTCAGATAGTGCATGACCGAGGAATAGATGCCGGCCTGGACCATGGTCGGCATCTTGCCGCCATTGCGCTCGCCGAACCGCTTGGCGAAGGCGCGGGTCTCGTCGTTCAGATCCCAGTAGAAGCCGGTGGTGAGCACCAGGCCCTGCGAGACTTCAAGGCCGAGCGAGTGCACGTCGGACAGGAAGACCAGCAGCGAGGCCAGCTTCTGGCCGCCCTGGGTGATGCCGAATTCGGCCGCCTGCTTGATCGAGTTGACGGTGTCGCCGCCGGCATTGGCCAGGCCGATCACGTCCGCGCCCGAGCCCTGAGCCTGGAGCAGGAAGGACGAGAAGTCGGTCGACGGGAAGGGCGAGCGCACGGTGCCCACGACTTCGCCGCCCGCGGCGGTGACGGCGTTGGAGGTGTCACGCTCCAGCGCGTGGCCGAAGGCATAGTCGGCGGTGATGAAGTACCACTTCTTGGCGCCCTGTTCGACCAGCGCGCGGCCGGTGCCGTTGGCGAGCGCATAGGTGTCGTAGGTCCAGTGGATGCCGGTCGGCGAGCAGGCCTTGCCGGTGAGGTCCGAGGTGGCCGCACCGTGGTCGATCATCACCTTGCCCTTTTCCTTGGCGATGTTCTGCACCGCCAGGGCCACGGACGAGGTGGGCACGTCGAAGATCGCATCGACGCCATCGCGGTCATACCACTGGTTCGCGATGTTGGAGCCGATATCGGGCTTGTTCTGGTGATCGGCCGAGACCAGCTCGATCTTGGCGCCGGCGACGGTGTCGCCGAAATCCTCGATCGCCATCCGGGCCGCATCCACGCCGCCGGGGCCCGACAGGTCGGTATAGATGCCCGACTGGTCGTTCAGCACGCCGATGCGCACCACATTGTCGGTGATCTGGGCCTCAGCCGCGCCGGCCGAGAAGGCGGCGACGACGGCGGCGGTCACGGCTGCGAGGGTCAACTTAAACGTCATGGCTTGAAAACTCCTCCCCTGAGGTCTTCTGCCTGAGGCGGTGATTACGTTCGCGGGACAGTTGAGGTCGGGTCACGTGCAACCGGTCCGGCCCGGCCGGCATCGGTCCTGGAACCGGCCGGGCGCGGGCGCGAACGCCGCGTGCGGACTCTTGGCGGGAGACAGGGCCTCGATCGGACCGGCAGACCTTCTGGATGGGTCCGTCACGTTCCGGAGGCGCGCCGCCGCGACCTTCTCTGGCCCGACGTCACAAGCGTGACGCCGAGAGTCGTGCCGGGACAGGCCCGGCCCCGGCGCCGGTCAGACGCCGAGATACTGCTTGAGCTTGTCCTGGCTGGTCGCGATGTCGTCAGCGGTCAGCATGTCGACCACATGACCTTCCTCGACCACATAATGCCGATCCGCAACCGTCGAGGCGAAATGAAAGTTCTGCTCCACCAGAACGATGGTGAAGCCTTTCGCCTTCAGGGCGCGGATGATCTCGCCGATCTGCTGCACGATGACCGGCGCCAGACCTTCGGTCGGCTCGTCGAGCAGCAGCAGATTGGCGCCGGTGCGCAGGATGCGGGCGATGGCGAGCATCTGCTGCTCACCACCCGAAAGCTTGGTGCCCTGGCTGCTGCCGCGCTCTTTCAGGCGCGGGAACAGGCCGAAGACCTCCTCCACCGACATGCCGCCCTGTTTGATCACCGGCGGCAGCATCAGGTTCTCGATCACGTCGAGGCTGGAGAAGATCGCGCGCTCTTCCGGGCAGAAAGCGATGCCGGCGCGGGCGATCTGGTTCGAGGACATGCCGATGGTCTCGCGGCCCTCGAAGGTGATGCTGCCCTTGCGGCTGCGCACGATGCCCATGATGCATTTGAGCGTCGTGGTCTTGCCGGCGCCGTTGCGGCCGAGCAGGGTGACCACCTCGCCCGGATTGACGTCGACATTGATGCCGTGCAGCACGTGGCTCTCGCCGTACCAGGCGTTGAGATCGCGGACGGTGAGAAGGGGGGCGGCCGACGTGGCGGCCATCTTGCGGGCGGGCTCAGCCATGACCGGTTCCCATATAGGCCTGGACGACTTCGGGGTTCTCGGACACCTCGGCATAGGTGCCCTGGGCCAGGATCGCACCGCGCTGAAGCACGGTGATCGTGTCCGACAGGTTCGCCACGACCTTGAGGTTGTGCTCGACCATCAGCACCGTCCGGCCCTTGGCCACGCGCTTGATCAGCTCGGCGATGCGGCCGACGTCTTCGTGCGCCATGCCCGCCATCGGCTCGTCCAGCAGCAGAACCTTGGGCTCCAGCGCCAGCGTGGTCGCGATTTCGAGCGCACGCTTGCGGCCGTAGGGCAGCTCGGCGGTGATGGCCTCGCCATAGCCTTCCAGGCCGACATCCGACAGCAGCTCGTCCGCACGATCGTGCAGGCCGGTCAGCACCCGGTCGGAGCGCCAGAAATGGAAGGAGTTGCCGAGTTTGTGCTGCAGGGCGATCCGCACATTCTCGCGCACCGTCAGATGCGGGAAGACGGCGGAAATCTGGAACGACCGCACCATGCCCCGGCGCGCGATCGCGGCCGGCTGCTCGCTGGTGATATCCTGGCCGTCATAGAGAATCTGACCCGAGGTGGGGATCAGGAACTTGGTGATCAGGTTGAAGCAGGTGGTCTTACCTGCCCCGTTCGGACCGATCAGGGCGTGGATGGTTCCGCGCCGCACCTGAAGGTCGACATTGCTGACCGCCGTGAAGCCCTTGAACTCCTTGGTCAGTCCCTTCGTCTCGATGATGATGTCCTGAGCCATGCATCTGTAAGCGTCCACGCCCACATGCGGCACGGCAACGCCATCGCGCAGACCTTCGGCCTGCGTGCGCGTGCACGACCCCGTGTGTTCACGGACGGCTCACTCCTCCCCTAGATGAGCGCGCGTTGACCGGGTGTTTCGGGAGACAGCGTCCGGTCGCAGCGAGGATCGGGTCCCTGTGTTCTTTTTGTAATTATATTTTATGTCGCAAGTCTTATCGGAATTCCGCAAGGCGGTCAAGGCGTCCGCGTTCCACGATTTGCGCCCCGGGGGGAGGTTGGCGCTTCCTGCGTGAACGCGGACGCCGCGCATCAAACCCGAGGTGGTGTGATGCGGTTCCGGAGCCGCCCGATGCCGTCGATTTCCAGTTCGACGACGTCACCCGGATCAAGGAGTTGGCCGGTTTCGATGCCGCAGCCATTGCCGACCGTGCCCGAGCCGATGAATTCACCGGCATGCAGGGTCTCATCCCGCGAAATATGGGCGAGAATCCGGTCGAACCGGTGCTGCATGGAGGCGCTGGAGCCCTCGCCCCGCAGCTCGCCATTGACGCGCACCCGCATGCCGAGGGCGTAGGGATCGGTCATCTCGTCGGCGGTCACGATCCAGGGACCGATGATGTTGCCGGTGTCGAAATCCTTGCCCTTCGCCGGCCCCAGACTGCCCTGCATTTCGGTGAACTGGGTGTCGCGGGCGGTCATGTCGTTGAAGATCGTATAGCCGAAGATGTGGTCATGCGCGGTCTCTGCCGGGATGTCGCGGCCGCCTTTGGCGAGCACGATCCCCAGTTCGAGTTCGTAATCCATCAGCTTCGAATGGCTTGGCCAGCGCACCGGCTGTTCATGGCCGATGACGCTGAACCGGTTCGCCTTGTAATAGATCGGCTGTTCGTACCAGACCTGCGGCACGGTGACGGGCGGCAGGCCCAGCGCCTCGGGCGTGGTGCCCTTCAGCCCGGCCAGCAGGCGACGGCCGCCTTCCATGGCCTGGATCAGATGGGTTTCAAAGACCAGGCAGTCGCGCATCTGGCGCGGCCGGGGCAGGGGGCTGCGGAACGAGATCGCGTCGAGCGCGACCACCGCGTCCGCCGCCGCGCCGCCGCGTTCGGCTTCGGCGAGCAGCTCGGCCGCGCGGCCGAGCCCGTCGGCGCCGGCATCGATCAGGGCGAGCATCGAGGCGGCGAAGCCGGCATCGGCGCCCATGCGGGCGGTGGCTGCGGTGGTGAGGTCGATCACGCGACCGCCATCGGCCATCAGCGCGCCGATGCGGCGGGTCTCGCCCGGTGCGGTTTCAAAGGCGCCGGCGCCGGGCACGAAGGTGAGCAGTTTCATCGGCAGGATCCGTGAAGGGGGAGGGGGAGAGGCAGGGAAGGGGGCGATCGGGCGGGATCAGTCCTCGAAGATCGCCACCGCCCGGGTCCAGCCTGCCGAGGCGCCGCGGATCTTCACCGGGAAGCAGGCGACGGTGAAGCCGGTGGCCGGCACGGATTCCAGGTTGTGCAGCTTCTCCAGATGGCAGTAGCCGATGTCGCGGCCGGCGCGATGGCCTTCCCAGATCAGCCCGGCATCACCGGTTTCCAGATATTTCTCGCGGGTATGGGTGAAGGGGGCGTCCCAGCTCCAGGCATCGGTGCCGGTGACCCGCACGCCGCGCTCCAGCAGGTAGAGCGTCGCCTCGCGGCCCATGCCGCAACCGGCATCGACATAGTCGTCCTGGCCGTAGCGGCTGCCGGCGCGGGTGTTGACCATCACGATGTCGAAGGGCTGAAGCGTGTGGCCGATGCGGGCCAGTTCGGCCTCGACCTCGGCGGCGGTGACGACATGGCCGTCGGGCAGATGGCGGAAATCCAGCTTCACGCCCGGGCGGAAGCACCAGTCCAGCGGCACCTCGTCGATGGTGATCGCCCGCTCGCCCTTGTTCATCGTCGAGGCGAAGTGATAGGGCGCATCCAGATGCGTGCCGTTATGGGTGATCAGGTTCACCTGCTCCACCGCCCAGCCCTCGCCGTCGGGCAGATCCTCGGGCTTCAGCCCGGGAAAGAAGGCGGTGATCTGCGCCGGCGTCTGCTCGTGGTTCATATAAGTGATCTTGGGCTCGAAGCCGGGCGGATCCGAGCGGACCCCGTTCTCCAGCATGATCGACAGATCGACGAAGCGGCGGGCCATGGACGTCATCCTCCTCAGGGATCGTGGGGTCCGCTTATGCGGCGAACCTCCGGTTGCCGGCATCATAGCGCGGCGCTTCATCGATCCTGCATAAAAAAATCGAAATTTCGAGTCAGAACGATGTATGATGGTCTCAGATCGATTTTGCGGCGCAATATCGTGTCGCAGCAAAACATCCGCTCAGAACACGCCCCCTGAAGACCTGCCCCGAACACCCCTCGCCACTCAGCCGGAGGCCGCCGATGGCCGATACCCTGCCCGACCTGCCGGAGGATGCCCTGCTGCCCGACGGTGCGCGTGCCGCGACCCTGTCGCTGGAGGCGCTGGAACGCATCCGTCAGGACATCGTGGCAGGCGCCCTGAAGCCCGACACCAAGCTGCATCTGGGCAGCATGCGTGCCCGCTATGGCGTGGGGTTGAGCCCGCTGCGCGAGGCGCTGTCGCGGCTGGCGGCCGACGGGCTGGTCTCGTTCTCGGGTCAGCGCGGCTTTCGGGTGGCGCCGGTCAGCCGGGCGGATCTCGTCGACATCACCCGCTCGCGGCAGATCATCGAGGGTGCGGCACTGCGGCTCGCCATCGCCTGCGGCGGCGACGACTGGGAGGCGGAGATCGTCACCAGCCACCATCTGCTGCGCCGGGCGACCGAGCGCCATCTGGGGGCGGGCGACGATGCCGGCTGGGCTGCCTGGGAAGAGCGGCACCGCGCCTTCCATGCGGCCCTCGTCTCCGCCTGTCCGCTCAATGCGCTCAAGGGCTTCCGGGCGTTGCTTTACGACAAGGCCGAACGCTATCGGCGGCTGATGCTTGCCGGCCCCTTCCGGGCGGAAGAGGTGTCGGCCGAACACGACCTGTTGAGGGATGCGGTGCTCGCCCGCGATCCCGATCGGGCGGTCGGGGTGCTGGAAGAACACATCGCCATCACCGCCGACCTGCTCGATGCCGAACTTGTGCGCATGGAGGCATCGGGCAGCTGATCCTGTTCCACCACCCGCCGGCGCCGGCACCGATCGCGGCCTTCAGGATGCCGTGGCGACCGAGCCCACCGGAGACGGCGGTTTCTGCAATGACGGGCTCCTCCTGGGAGGAAACGACAGATGACCATGACCGCTCCGGCCCGCGGCCTTCGCCGTGGCCTGACGGCAGCGCTGGCTGCCATGGGGCTTGGCGCCCTGGTGCTGCCGGTGGCACCGGCCACCGCCGCCGAAACCATCCCGATCACGGTGACGGCCGGCCACCCGCCGGCCTTCCTCTGGGTCAAGACCCTGAGCGAGACCTTCATCCCCGGCGTCAACAAGCGCCTGAAGGATGGCGGCGATCAGTATCGCATCGAGTGGACCGAGGCCTATGGCGGCACGGTCGCCAAGATCGGCAGCGAGCTTGAGGCGATCGAAGAGGGCATCTCGGATATGGGCTTCGTCGGCACGCTGTTCGAAGCTGCCAAGATGCCCCTGCACAACGTCACCTATATGGTGCCGTTCACCACCGACAACCTGTTCCTGGTGACCCAGACCGTTACGGCCGTGTCGAAGCGCGTGCCCGAGATGGACCAGGAATGGAGCCGCTACGGCCAGATTCCGCTCGCCGGTGCCTCGCTCGACAGCTATCACCTGTTCACCAACTTCCCGGTCAAGTCGATCGACGATCTGAAGGGCCGCAAGATCGCCGCCCCCGGCCCGGCGGCGAACTGGCTGAAGGGCACCGGCGCGGTCGCCGTCGCCGGCAATCTGCAGACCTATTACAACGACATCAAGACCGGGGTGTACGAGGGCACGCTGACCTTCGCGACCGCCGCTGCGGCTGCCAAGCTGCACGAGGTGGCGCCCTATATCACCAAGGTCAATATCGGCGCCCAGTTCGCCGGTGCGATCAGCATCAATGCCGATGTCTGGGCCGATCTGCCCCAGCCGGTGAAGGATGCCATGACCGCCGAGGCGGCGATCTATGCCGACACCTTCGCCAAGGCCCAGGTCGCGCGGGTGAACGCCTCGTTCAAGACCATGCAGGATGGTGGTGCCACCATCACCGAACTCTCGCCGGCCGAGCGCAAGCGCTGGGCGGATGCCCTGCCCAACGTCTCGAAGGAATGGGCCGACGAACTTGAGGGCAAGGGCGTTCCGGCAAAGGCGGTGGTCCAGGGCTATCTGGATGGTCTGCGTGCGGCCGGCGTTCAGCTGCCGCGCAACTGGGACCGCGAGTGATGGCAGGACCCGGCATGAGCGGGCCGGGGCGGGTGGAGACGCCCGCCGCGGCGCCGCGCACCGGGCCGCTCGGCCGGGTCGCGGCCCTTGCCAGCGCCGTCGGCACCGCCTGGATCCTGGTGATGATGGTGCTGGTCAATGCCGACGTCCTGGGCCGTGCGGCCTTTGCCGCACCGCTCAGGGGCGTGCCCGAATTCGTCGGGCTCTCCATCGTCGGCATCGTCTTTCTCCAGGCGGGCCACGCGCTCGCCTCGGGGCGCTTCACCCGGTCCGATGCGCTGCTCGACCGGCTGGCGGCGGCCCGGCCGCGAGCGGCGGCGGCGCTGGATGTCGTTCATCATCTGGCGGGCGCCGCCTTCTTCGCCATCCTCGCCTGGGCGCTCTGGCCCCGGCTGCTGCGGGCGATCGAAGCCGGCGACTATGTCGGCGCTGCGGGGGACTTCACCCTGCCGGTCTGGCCGATCCGGGCGCTGATGATCGCCGGTTCCGTGCTGGTGATCGGCCTCTACCTGATCCTCGCGGCCGCGGCCGCACGCCGTGCCGCAGGGGGGCGGTCATGACCGGTCTCGAAATCGGCCTGCTGTCGATCCTGGCGCTGCTGCTGCTGATCTGGGCGGGCATGCATGTCTCGGTCGCCCTCGGCCTGGTGTCGCTGCTGGCGATCTGGGAAGTGCGTGGCCGCTGGTCGGTCGCCGCCGCCGCCATCGCCCAGGCGGCTCTGGATTCGATCGACAGCTATGTCTTCGGCGTGGTGCCGCTTTTCGTGCTGATGGGCTATCTGGTCGGCGTCTCGGATCTGGGGCGCGATGCCTTCCGTCTGGCCGATCGGGTGGTCGGGCGGCTGCGCGGCGGCATGGGGGTGGCGACCGTCGGCGCCAATGCCGCCTTCGCCGCCGTCACCGGCATCTCGATCGCCTCGGCCGCGGTCTTCACCAAGGTGGCGGTGCCCGAGATGATGCGCCTCGGCTATCTGCCGCGCTTTGCGGTGGGCGTGGTCGCAGGCTCCTCGGTGCTCGGCATGCTTATCCCGCCCAGCCTGCTGCTGATCCTCTATGCCGTCGTCGCCGAACAGTCGGTGGGCGACATGTTCCTGGCCGGCATCGGCCCGGGGCTGCTGATGGCGCTGGTCTTCGGTATCTATATCGTGCTGCTCGCCCGCTTCCGCCCCGACCGGGTGCAGCCGCTGGCGGCGGCCCAGGCCGCCGCCGCCCGCCGCGACCGCCCGGGCAATGTCTTCGCCGAAGGTGCGCCCCTGGTCGGGTTGATCGCCCTGGTGCTGGGCGGCATCTATGGCGGGCTGTTCACCCCCACCGAAGCGGGTGCCGTGGGCGCTGCCGGCGCGCTGCTGGTCGCGGTCGCCCGCAAGCGGCTGGATGCCCGGGGGTTCTGGAAGGTGCTGGTGGAGACCGGCCATGTCACGGCCTCGATCTCGCTGCTGATCATCGCGGCCTCGCTCTACAGCCGCATGCTGGCGCTGACCGGCGTACCCGAGGCGATGGGCGCGCTCTTCGCCGATGCCGGCCTCGGCCCGGTGGGCTTCCTGATGGTCTATGTCGCCATCGCCGTCCTGCTCGGCACCATCCTCGATTCCAGCTCCATCCTGCTGATCCTGGTGCCGCTGGCCCTGCCGGTGGTCGACGGCTTCGGCATGAACCTGGTCTGGTTCGGCGTGGTGACCGTGATCGCGGTCGAGGTGGGGCTCCTGACCCCGCCTCTGGGCCTCTCGGTCTTCGTCATCCGCTCCACGCTCGATGACCCACGCATCACGCTGGGCGACGTCTTCGCCGGCGCCTTGCCCTTCGCCATGCTGATGCTGCTGGTGATCCTGCTGATCAGCCTGATGCCGGCAATCGCGATCGCGCCGGTCGGGTGGTAGTATGAAAATATCGAGCTGAGCCTCATGAGAAACGAGGCTCAGCTTATTTGCGCAACGCCGATTAAATTCCCGAAATAAAGGAGTTAGTAATTTTCAGGATTTAAGCTCTCAAGCTTTCTCGATATTGGCCCCTGTGTTCTCGATATTTCGAGAGAATTCATTGATCGATTTCTGTATGTGTTGACTGCTATCCCCCAGGACTGATCGGGCCAGATCTTGCCCAAGGTTTGCCAGTCCGCCGGACTCGATCTCAAAGCTTGTATAAATATCAAGATTGATGCCCTGCTGGTATGGCCAAAGGCAGACGTAGTAATACCAATGAGCGCTGACCCCGACTCACGATAGGGGATTCCCAAGACCCGCGGATTGTGAGTCACTCTGGCAAACAGCCGGAGCGATCCCCATGGCAGCACCGATCCCCCTTCGCCCCGAT